>DATEIG010000656.1:0-2897 GCA_035279185.1 Mycobacterium sp. | reverse complement strand
GAGCCGCTACCGAAGAAATGTGCGTGCACGCAGCCGGCCCGCCTACGTCAGCGCAGGGCCCCGCGAAGTTTTCTCGTCATGCTGGTGCGCGCTGGACGCGAACGATGACCGACGAGAAAACTGACCGGAAAGGCTCTGCCTACCTCGTATGACCGCACTCAATCCTTCATTTGCCAAACTCGGCGTTCGCGACGAAATCGTGCGCGCGCTGGCCGAAGACGGTAAAGAACACACCTTTGCCATCCAGGAACTCACACTGCCGCTCGCACTGTCGGGCGACGACCTCATCGGGCAGGCCCGCACCGGCATGGGCAAGACGCTCGCGTTCGGTGTGCCGCTGCTTCACGAGATCACCAGCGACCCCGAGCGCCCGCTGACCGGCGCGCCCCGCGCCCTCGTCGTAGTCCCGACCCGCGAACTCTGCCTGCAGGTCTACAACGACCTCGCCGGCGCCGCGAAGTACCTCACCGTCGGCGACCGCAAGCTGTCCGTCGTGTCGATCTACGGCGGACGCGCCTACGAACCCCAGATCGACGCGCTGCGCGCAGGCGCCGACGTCGTCGTCGGAACGCCGGGCCGTCTGCTCGACCTCGCCCAGCAGGGCCACCTGCAGCTCGGCGGGATCGCCGTGCTGGTGCTCGACGAGGCCGACGAGATGCTCGACCTCGGGTTCCTGCCCGACATCGAACGCATCCTGCGGCTGACCCCCGACTCGCGGCAGTCGATGCTGTTCTCCGCGACGATGCCCGACCCGATCATCACGCTGGCCCGCAGCTTCATGAACCAGCCGACCCACATCCGCGCCGAGTCGCCGCAGTCGTCGGCCGTCCACACCACCACCGACCAGTTCGTCTACCGCGCCCACGCGCTGGACAAGATCGAGCTGGTCACCCGGTTCCTGCAGGCCCGCGGTCGCGGCGCCACGATGATCTTCACCCGCACCAAGCGCACCGCCCAGAAGGTGTCCGACGAACTCGGCGAGCGCGGGTTCAAGGTCGGCGCCGTGCACGGCGACCTGAACCAGGGCGCCCGCGAGAAGGCGCTCAAGGCGTTCCGCACCGGTGACATCGACGTGCTGGTGGCCACCGACGTCGCCGCCCGCGGCATCGACATCGACGACGTCACCCACGTCATCAACTACCAGTGCCCCGAGGACGAGCAGGCCTACGTGCACCGCATCGGCCGCACCGGCCGCGCGGGCAAGACCGGCGTCGCGATCACGCTCGTCGACTGGGATGAGCTGACGCGCTGGGAAATGATCGACAAGGCGCTCGGCCTCGGCCACCCCGATCCGGCCGAAACCTATTCGAGCTCACCGCATTTCTTCGAGGAGTTGGACATCCCCACCGATGTGACGGGATCCATCGGGCCGGCACGCGCCGCCAAGACGGCCAAGCGACCGCCGCGCGACCCCGCCGAGGCGCCCACCCGCGCCCGCGCCAAGGGCTCGCGTCGCCGCACCCGCGGCGGCAAGCCGGCCAGTGGTCACCCCGAGGGCGAGAAGACCGCCGCGAAGGCCGACGCAGGCGACGCGCCCGCCGCCGACGGCGAGCAGCCCGCCCGTAAGCGCAGGCGCCGCCGCCCGCGCAAGGCCGCCGCGGCGACCGTCAACTGACGAGGTTCCGGGAGCCGATGGTCAAACCCGAGCGGCGCACGCGGGCGGACCTGCTGGCGGCTGGCGCGATCGCCCTGACGGTCGCCGTCGTCGCCGCTCTCATCTGGTGGACCAGCGACGCGCGCGCCACCATCAGCAGGCCCGCGGCCGCGCCGGTGAAGACCCTCGCGCCCGCCAAGGTCGTTCCCGCGACGCTGCGCCAGCTGTGGACCGCGCCGAGTCCGAAGACGACGAAGCCGGTGCTGGCGGGCGGCAGCGTCGTCACCGGCAACGGTCACGACGTCGACGGGCGCGATCCCGCGACCGGCGCGGTGCTGTGGAGCTATTCCCGTGACCTGGACCTGTGCGGCGTCACCTCGGTGTACAGCTATGCGGTCGCGGTCTACCCCGACAGCCGGGGCTGCGGTCAGGTGATGACCATCGACGGGCAGACCGGGATGCGGGGTCCCAGCCGCACCGCCTACGCCGACCCGCAGGTGGCGCTGTCCGGCGACGGCACCTCCGTGCTCGCCGCCGGTGACACCCGGCTCGAGCTGTGGCGCTCGGACATGGTCCGGATGATCAGCTACGGCGCACTCGACGCCAAGATCAAACCCGGTGTGCCCGGCCCCGTGCTGTGCACGCTCACCTCGGCGGCGGCCAGCACCTCGGCGGTGTCGGTCCTCGAGGCCTGCCCCGACGAACCCGACCTCCGGCTCACAGTGCTGCGGCCCGCCAAGGAGGAGGACACCCCCGACCTCAAGTACGTGCCGCTGACCGGCGTCAAAGAAGGCTCCGGCGCCCGGGTGGTCGCGGTGTCGGACACGACCACAGCCGTCTACGTGCCCACCCCTCGGCCGTCGCTGAAGATCATCGACGAGACCGGGTCGACGACGGCCGACCTGCCCCTGCCGAAGCCGGTCTCCCCCGACGCGACCGCGACGGGCTCCGGCGACGTCGTGACGTGGTGGACCGGAGACGCGGTGCTGGTGTTCTCCGCGAGCGGTATGCAGTACCGCTTCACGGTCGGCCCCGTCGGCACGCACGTGCCGGTCGGCCCGGCCACGATGATGGCCGGGCGACTGATCATCCCGGTCAGCGACGGGGTCGGGGTGTACGACCCGACGACCGGCGTCAACGAACGCTTCATCCCGGTGCGTCGCGAAGCCTCGAAGTCCGCCGTGGTGCCCGGCGTTGCCGGTTCGGTGCTGCTCGAGCAGCGCGGCGGCACACTGGTCGCGCTGGGTGGCTAGACCTCAGGCGCGAAGGTCGCCAGCTCCTTGCCCGACTTCCAGTGCTTGAG
>DATEIG010000655.1:0-11601 GCA_035279185.1 Mycobacterium sp. | reverse complement strand
CGAACGGCGGCTGCGCCGGTCCGAAGGGCCGGCCCGTGGTACTCATCGCTCCCGCTCTTCGCCTGCGTGCAGGGCGGGGTCGGGTTCGTCCCGATGGGCCAGCGCCGTATCGAGGGGATCGGGTCGGTCGAGGTCGGCGCGGTCGGGCTGGCCGCGGAAGCGGTGCCACAGCCGACGGCCCGCCAGCGCGACCAGCACCGCGCCCACCGACAGCGTGATGAAGAACAGCACCTTGCCGTAGGCGTTGGAGTGCACCGACAGCCGCACGGGTTCGCCGAGGGGCAGGCCGTCGGCCGTGCTCAGGGCGACGTCGACCGCGACCCGCTGCGTGAAGTGCACTTCGATCGGCACCTGAAGCGGCAGGTAACCCGGCGGGAGCACGATCTCGCCCATGTCGCCGACGGTCATCCCCGGCGGGGCGTCGACGACGAGCTTGACCCGGATCGGCACCGGCAGGTCGTTGCGCAGGGCCAGCGGAAGCGGGCTGCGTTCGGTCGCCAGCGTGTAGGAGCCGCCGGGGTTGACGATCGTCACCGCGTTGAAGAGGTCGTCGACGGTGTCGCCGGTGATCGTCAGCCGCTGTCGGGCCGACCCGTTGCGGACGTCGGGAGGCACCGACTGGCTCAGCGCACGCAGCATGTCCTCGCGCAGCGGTGCCGTGTACTGCGTACCGGTCAGACCGGTGCGTTCATCGCTCGTCAGCGCGGCCGTCAGACCCCAGAGCTTGCCGGAGGTGTCGGCGATGCCCGAGATCACCTCGTCGTCGAAGCGGGCCCGGGGGTTCGCGGCGACCTTGTCGGGCGGCGGCGCGACGTCGGTCGGCGGCATCGCCGAGCTTTCGGCGATCACCGCGGTGAGCGGGCGCGGCGCGGCCAGACCGGCGCGGATCGAGGTGGCCACCGCGGACAGGATCGATGCGGCGTCGTCGGCCGAGACACTCCAGTCCATCGGTGGCATCAGGATCTGGCTGCGCGGCTCGGCGGCCGGGGTGAGGCTGCGCCACAGCAGCGCGCCCAACGCGTCCTGCCTGCGTGCCACCGCCGAGTCGTGGTGAACCGGAACATCAAGGGCGCCGTCGACATACGACGGAGACCAGGGGTCGGTCCCTGCTCCGGCCAGTGCGGCCGAGACGGACGGATCGAAGGGCGCGGCGACGACTTCGGGGCTGTAGCGGATCGGGTCGACGTCGGCGGTCGCCTGTTCGCCGTCCGCGGCGGCGAGATTCGCGGCTGAGATCGCAACCGTCGGACCCTGCGCGGAGAGCAGCTGGATCGCCCGGCCGGTCAGCGGGCCGTCGCCGACGAGCGTGGCGCCACGCGTCGAGGTGATACCGAGGATCTGGTCGACGATGTCGCCCGCACCGTTGGTGGCGATCGAACTCAGGCCCGGGTCGCCGACACGCTGCAGCGCGTCGAGGTCGGCCTGCGCATAGTTCGCGGGGGCCACGCATGTCCGGGTGGCCACTGCTTTGAGCCGGTTGAGCCAGTTGACCGCCGCCTCCTGGCCGGTGCCGGGGTGCGTCGGCGTCGTCGGCCCGGCGTCAGGGCCGTCGTTGACGACGTAACCGGCCGTCATGGCGTTCACGGTGACCAGCAGGTCGGGATCGACGGCGAGACACAGCGCGCTGCGCACCTGACCGCCAGGGTCGACGGCCGGGCTGGTGGCGAAGTCGAACGCGTTCAGAAGCACGTCCAGGCGGCCGCCACCGGCCAGCGACGCGGCGAGGTCGTCGTCGACGAGGCGCACCGGCGTCGCGCCACCGGGTGCTCCCGAAGCCAGTCGCGGGCGGTCCCCCAGCGGCCACATGACGGTCATCCGGACCGGTTTGGACGTGTCGGGTGCGACGACGTCGGCGAGTGCGTCGGCGGAGGGGTTGGCCGCGGGCTCCGCCGGTACGCCGATCACCGGCAGCAGGAACCGGGCGTCGTCGAGCCGGGCCGGTGCGCCGTAATCCGGTGTGCCGTTGGCGTTGACGAGAAGCGGGTAGATGCCGGGTTTGTCGATACTCAGCGACGGTCCCCTCGGGGCGCGAAGCGGGACCGTCAGTCGGAACGGGACGTTCTGGCCGCGCTGCAAATCCGTTGAGACAGTGGTGAAGTCGGCTACCGCTTCGAACTGGTCGTTCTCGCCGCCGAGGTTGGTGCGAAGCCCGGTCGACGACTCGACCGCCGCGGCGTGCTCCAGGCGGACCATCACATCACGCACCGGACGGTCGCCGACGTTCTGGACGGTGCCGGTGACGGTGACGACGGGCTCGCTGGTGGTCGTGACGACGTCGGGCGTGACGCGGTCGATGCGCACCTGCAGGAACGGCACCGAACCGGGCTCACCCGCCGCGGCGTGCGGCGACACCGTCGGCGCCACGATGAAGATCAGGCTCACCAGCACGGCGATCAGTCGGGACGTCACCGTGCCGGAGCCCAGGCGGGCGGTCACGGCCCTTGTCCGCAGCCGTTCGTCCGCGGCTTGGGCGGGCCCGGGTCGCCGTTGCGGCGATTGCGGGTGTGGGAGTGCGTCTGAGCGCGTCGACGCGGTGAGCTCTGCGGCAGCGGCGGCAGTGCCGACGGCCCGTCGTGGTGCAGCTTGTCGATCAGCTCGTCGGCGACCTCGGCGAGTTTGCGTTCGTCGGCGTAGGCGAGCCGTGACGGCAGCTCGGTCAGCGGCACCCACGCCACCTCGCTGACCTCCACGTCCTCGTCGGAGAGCTCACCGCCGAGGAACCGCATCAGATAGTGGTGCACGGTCTTGTGGACGCGCCTGCCCTCGGTGACGAACCAGTAGTCGATGCTGCCGAGCGCGGCGAGCACGTCGCCGCGGATACCGGTCTCCTCGGCGACCTCGCGGATCGCGGTCTGCTCGGCGGTCTCGCCGAGCTCGATGTGGCCCTTCGGCAGCGACCACAGCATGCGGCCGCGCCGATCGATGCGCCCGATCAGCGCCGCGACCTGGCTGTCTTTCGGGCCGTCGATTCCGTCGATCACCAGGCCGCCGGCCGACGTCTCGTGCACGGTGCGCAGCCGGTCGGGACTGCGGCGCGAACCACGCGGCTTGTGTGGCTTGGGCCTGCCGTCGGGGATGGGCGCACCGTTGTTCTCCGGCGTCGCCGGGACCGCGTTGGGCTGTGCGCCGGAGGCGTCGGGTGGACCGGCCGCGCGGCGACCGCGACGACGCCCGCGGCGTCGTCGGGGTTTGGCCTGTTCGCCGTCCGACACCCAAGCGATAGTAGCTGGCATGAGAATTCGCTCCTCCCGCACTCGCCGCTCGGTGCAGGACCGTTACCTCTACGCTCATTGACCGTGTCCGACAACGCTGAACTGCTCGTCGCCGCCCAGGTGGCGTTGAATCGGCACGCCGAGGTCCTGCGCGGTCTGGGGCGGGTGTTCGCTGACGCGGGACACGAGTTGTACCTGGTCGGCGGAAGTGTGCGCGACGCGCTGCTCGGCCGGCTCGGCGCCGACCTCGATTTCACCACCGACGCGAGGCCCGACGAGATGCAGCGGATGTTGCGGCCGTGGGCCGATGCGCTGTGGGACACCGGCATCGAATACGGCACGCTCGGCGTCGGCAAGGGCGATCAACGCATGGAGATCACCACCTACCGCGCCGACACCTACGACCAGGTGTCCCGCAACCCCGAGGTGCGGTTCGGTGACCGTCTCGAGGACGATCTCGTCCGCCGCGATTTCACCGTCAACGCGATGGCCGTGCGCATCACGCCGGACGGTCCCGGCGAATTCCTCGACCCGCTGGGCGGTTTGGACGCCCTGAGGGCCCGGGTCCTCGACACCCCCTCAGCGCCGGAGGTGTCGTTCGGCGACGATCCCCTGCGCATGCTGCGGGCGGCGCGGTTCGTCGCGCAGCTCGGCTTCGAGGTGGCTCCCCGGGTGCGGGAGGCGATGGTGGCCATGGCCGGACAGCTCGAGCGCATCACGGCTGAGCGGGTGGCGGCCGAACTCGACAAGATGATCCTCGGCGAGGATCCGACGGCCGGCATCGACCTGATGGTGGACACCGGCCTCGGGGATGTGGTGCTGCCCGAGATCGGCGCGATGCGGATGGCCATCGACGAACACCATCAACACAAGGACGTGTACGAGCATTCGCTGACGGTGTTGCGACAGGCGGTGGGCCTGGAGGACGGTCCAGATCTGGTGTTGCGGTGGGCCGCGCTGTTGCACGACATCGGCAAGCCGGCGACGCGTCGGCACGAGTCCGACGGCGGGGTGAGCTTCCACCATCACGAGGTCGTCGGCGCGAAGATGACGCGCAAGCGGATGCGGGCGCTGAAGTACTCCAAGCAGATGGTCGACGACGTGTCGCAGCTGGTGTATCTGCATCTGCGTTTCCACGGCTACGGCGACGGCAAGTGGACCGACTCCGCGGTGCGGCGCTATGTCACCGACGCAGGCCCGCTGCTGCCGCGGCTGCACAAGTTGGTGCGCGCCGACTGCACCACCCGCAACAAGCGGCGCGCGGCGCGGCTGCAGGCCAACTACGACGATCTCGAGGCGCGGATCGCCGAGCTCGCGGCGAAGGAGGACCTGCAGCGGGTCCGGCCGGACCTCGACGGCAACGAGATCATGAAGATCCTCGACATCCCGGCGGGCCCGCAGGTCGGGCAGGCGTGGAACCACCTCAAGGAGCTCCGGCTCGACCGCGGTCCGCTGGACCACGACGAGGCGGTGGCCGAGTTGTTGACGTGGTGGAACGCCAGGAGCTGAGCCGACGTCGAAGCGGTATGGACTACTGCCTCTCTGACGGCGACGGGTCGGCCACGATGTGGAGCGCGCCGCCGAACACTGACATCGACGCCGACGGCACGATGGACGCGCTCGGCCTCGACGTGGACGGCGACGGGACCGTCGACGATCTGCTCGCCGATCTCGACGGCGACGGCGTCGCCGACCACGCGGTGCTCGACGGCCAGAACTATTTCACCGACGACGGCTCGGGAACGTGGGCGGTCAGTGTCGACCGTGGCGGGCAACTGCGGCTGCTCGACATCGACGGCGACGGGCTGGCCGACCGCGCGCTCGGCGACGGCGTCGGCTACGTCGACCTCGACGGCGACGGGGTATGGGACCTCAAGCTGACCGACGACAACGACGACGGCAGGGCCGACGCCGCCAACGAGATGTCATGACAACCGGCGAAGGAGCGCGTCAGCGTCTTGCAGGTCGGCGGTATCGAATCCCTCTGTGAACCAAGCGAATACGGGTCGAAGCAGTGCGCGGGCGTCATCGGGACGGCCCTGCTCGTGCCACAACCTCGCCATGCTCGTCGCCGCCCGCAGCTCCCACGACTTGGCCTGCTGGGCGCGGGCGACGGTCAGCGCCTTTTCGAAACACTCCTCGGCACGCTCGGGATCGGGAACAGGTTGACGAAGCAGGATTTCACCGCGGATCCGATGCGCCTCGGCGGCATAGAGCCGTTCGTCGTTGCGCTCCACCCAATCCAGCGCCTGGTCGAGAGCGTCGAACGCCTCGTCGAACTCACCGTTCATGCCGTAGATCTCGCCGACCAGTGTCAGATACCACGGCCATACCGCGCCCATCCGAAACGCCCGCCGGCGCTCCATCGCTTCACAGATGTCGGAGATGCCGGCGGCCGCGTCGCCCAGCTGCGCCGCAGCCCATCCGCGTGGCAGCCTGCACCACAACGTCAAGGCGTGCAGCCCGTGTTTCGCCGAGATGGCGAAAGCTTGTTCGGCGAGTGTCGCCGCGGCCCCGGGTTCCCGACGCAACTGCGCGAGCTGCGCCGCGAACAGCAATGTGACGCTGATGCTTTGAGGATGTTCGAGTGCGCCGGCATGTTCAAGGGCCCGCTCCATGGCGGTCGACGCCTCCGCCGGATATCCCAGAGCCCACGACGCCAACGGGTCCAGGTATCCGCAGACCACGCCGGGATTGTTGGCGTAAGCCGAGAGTCCTGCGAGGTGCAGTTTGGGGTCGTAGAACGTCAGGCAACGCCGACTGTGTTCGCGCACAACGGTGACGTCGCCTTGCCACCATGCGGTGTAGGCCATCAGCCAGTGCCCGATCGCGAGAACCAACCGATCGCCACGCGGTTCGGCGAGCTCCAGGAACTCCTCGGCCAGCGAGCGGGCCTGCCGCATGCGCCCGCATACGATCTGTGCATACGCGAGTCCCGCGAGCGCGGGGAAGAGATCGTCGACCTTCCCCAGGCCTCTGGCCAGGTCGCACGCCCGGCCGTAGACGTGTTCGACCGAATTGGGTCCGGTGATGTAGACCTTCGCCGCTCCGAACACAAGCTGTAGCGGGAGTTCCCGCTCGTCGCGGCCCCGGCCTTCCGGCAGCGCGGCGACGAGATCCAGACCGCGTGCCGCGTGATTGGTGGCTTCTTCGTTGGCGTGACGGTCCAGGGCGCGCTTTGCCGCCGCGCACCAGTACGGCACGGCACTGTCGATCAGACCGGCCTCTGTGTAGTGATGTGCGAGTAGCTCGGGTTGGTTCTCGACGGTGTCGGGCAGCGCGGATTCGATTGCAGCGGCGATCCTTTGGTGATGTCGCTGGCGCGTGCTCTTGAGCAGGGACTGGTAGGCGGCGTCCTGGATCAGCGCGTGTTTGAAACGGTAGACGGCTTCCGGCGGGGTGCCCTGCTGGTACAGGAACTCGGCCGCGACCAAGCGACGGAGTCCCTCTGTCAATTCTGCGTCGCTCCAGGGGGATACGGCCTTCACAAGAGCGAAGGAGAACTCGCGGCCGATCGCCGCGCCGAGTTGCGCAAGGGCCTTGGTCGTCGACAGCCGGTCGAGCCGCGCCATCAGCGAGTCGTGAAGCGTGTTCGGGATCGCCAACGGCGGCAGCGGTGCGGTGAGTTCGTAACGCCCCCTCTGCTCGGTGAGCAGATCGGATTCGAGCAGCGTTTTGGTGAGCTCTTCGATGAACAGCGGTATGCCGTCGGTCTTGGCCACCACGTCGGACACGATTCCTGCCGGCAGCGGCTTGCCCCCGGCCACTCGGCGACTCAATTCGGATGCTTCGGCCGAGGTCAGGCGGTTGAGGGTGAGTTCCGTGACGGCGGCGTTGTCGGTCCACGGGTTGTTGAACTCCGGCCTGCATGTGAAGAGCGCGAGGATGCGAACGTCGGCGATCTGCTCGAGGAGACGGCTCAGCAATTCGACGGTCGTCGGATCCACCCAGTGCAGATCTTCGACGACCAGCAGCACCGGCTGCTGTGCGGCCCTGCGCCGAATGATCGTTTGTAGGGCCGACAGCGTCTGCTGCTTCTGCTGGTCCGGCAGGAGTGCGACTGCTTCGTCGCCTAGAGGAGGCGGGAGCGAGAGTAGCGCGCACAGCTGAGGCAGGAAGTCGTCGAGCGGCAGGCCGCTTGCCGTGAAGAACGCGGTCAGCCTGCGCACCTTCGCCGCGGGTGGTTCGGCGCTTTCGGAGCGCAGCACGAGCCGCTCGAACAGGTCGATGAATGGGTGAAACGCCGTATCCCGGTGATACGGCGATCCGTGACACGGGATCAGCCAAGCGCCATTGTTGGCGGCGTGCTCGGTCAGCGCGTGCACCAGACGTGACTTGCCGATACCCGCCTCGCCGTTGACGAGGACCCCGTGCCCGCGGCCGCCCACGGACTCAGCCCAGCGGTCCTTCAGGAAGCTGAGCTCCGAGGACCGTCCAACCAGCGGAGTGAGACCGGTTCGCCCGAGTGCTTCGAGGCGCGTGCGTGCGCTGCTCTCGCGGACGACTTCGAAGACCTCCAGTTGCGTGGCCACGCCCTTGAGCGGCGGTGTGCCGAGCGACCGGCAATCGAAGAAGCCGGCGACGAGTTGATGAGTCAGTGGCCCGATGGCGAGCGTGTTCCGCTTGGCCACCGCTTGAAGCCGGGCCGCGATATTGGGCGTGTCACCGGCCGCCATCAGCTCGTGCCTGCCTTCACCGACAACCTCACCGACGACGACAAGGCCCGTATGGCATCCGAGCCGCACCGCCAGTTCAACGCCGTAGCGGATCTGCATCTCGGCGCTGACGGCCGTCATGGCGGTGATCGTTTCCAGTCCGGCCCGCACGGCGCGCTGCGCGTCGTCCTCGTGAGCCTGCGGGTAGCCGAAGAAGACGATCAATCCGTCGCCCAGGTATTGGGCGATGTACCCGTCGAAGCGTTCGATGACCTTTCGACAGGTTTCGTAGTAGGTGCGCATGACCTCGCGAAAGTCTTCGGGATCTAGTTCGCGGGACAGCGGCGTCGAATCCACCAGGTCGCAGAACAGGACTGTGAGCTGGCGTCGTTCGGCGTCGGAGGACGCTTCGAATCCGCCGGCCGCCACCTGGGTCAGACCGCGGCCGTCGTCGATGATGCGGTCGGGTTGTGCGTACAACAGCTCGCAGCGCAACGCGTCGAGCTGCTCGTCGGTCAGTCCGAAGTGGGTTTTCAGTGCGGGGTAGGACACGCGGCCGCGCGACCGGACAAGGTCGACGACTTGGTCGAGCACCGCGTAGAAATCCATGACCGCCCTTCCCCCGGCGAGCAGGATGAGCCGGGGCAGCAACGCCACGTCAATCGTGCGCCTGATTCGGGCCGTCGTTCACCGAATGCGCAGCGTAAGGCCGCTTATCGTCCAGGGCCCGGCGGCCCGGCGAACGCCTGCGCGATCGTCAGCCAGCGCTTCGCGTCGTCGCCGACGGCCGTGACGTCGAGGTCCGACGGCGAGCGCCGCTGGGTGACCAGCAGACAGAAGTCCTCCGCTGACCCGGTCACCCGCTGCGCCGCGTC
Source organism: Mycobacterium sp. (assembly GCA_035279185.1). Taxonomy (GTDB): domain Bacteria; phylum Actinomycetota; class Actinomycetes; order Mycobacteriales; family Mycobacteriaceae; genus Mycobacterium. The sequence continues at coordinate 2,859 of DATEIG010000655.1, read as the reverse complement.
CTGCGGCCCCCACGTCCACGTGTCGCCGTCGGGCGCGGCCAGTTCGACGCGGAACGGATCAGCAGGCGCGGTGAGGCCGTTGATCGCGAACGCGAAATCGCGCGTGCGCACTCCGATGTGGGCGATGGAGCGCAGGCGCGCCGTCGCGGGCCGTGCCGCACCGAGAGCGTCGGCGACGTCGAGCCCGTGCGCCCACGTCTCCATCAGCCGTGCGGTGGCCATCGAGGCGGCGCTCATCGGCGGGCCGAACCAGGGCAGCTTGCGGCCGTCGGGCACCGTCAGCAGCGCGTCGTGCAGCCGGTTTCTGGTGGCGCGCCAGTCGGCCAGCAGCTCGGAGGGCGGGCGGACCGCGAGTTCCTCCGCGCCGCGGTCGACGAACCCGAGCGGGTCCTCGGCGGCGGCGCCGAGCACCTCGTTGAAGGCGGCCTCGTCGTCGACCGACAGCAGCGCGACGCGATCGGTCCACAACAGATGCGCGATCTGGTGGGCGATCGTCCACCCCTCCGCCGGGGTGGCCTCCGCCCATTGATCGTCGGGAAGTTCGGCGACCAGACCGTCGAGGTCGTCGCTCTCGGCGCGGAGGTCGTCAACGATCGGACGGGCTGTCGCCATGCGGGTCACCTTAACTCGGTGGTCGGGCGGGGCGAGCGATGCTCGCGTGGAGCGCGAGCCCGACCAGATACACCACCGATCCGGCGACGACGAGCCCGGGCGAGAATCCGTCGGCGGGTATGACGGCCGCCGCCGCGGTCAGCGCGACGATGAACGACATCCAGAACAACGCATCCTGCACCGCGAACATGTGACCGCGCAGTGCGTCGTCGACGTCGATCTGCATGGCGGTGTCGGCGCAGAGCTTGACCACCTGGCCCACCAGCCCGAGCAGGAACCCGCACAGCAGCATCACGGGCATCTGTAGACCGATCGCACCGAGCTGGATGACCGCCGCCAAGAGCAGCGATCCGTTGGCGGTCCGGTAGCGACCGAATCGGGCGACCGCTGAGGGCGTGATCACGTTCGCCACGAATGCGCCGATGCCGCCGACGAAAAAGAACAACGCGGCCGTGCCGAATCCGACGACGCTCTGGGTGTCGCCGTGCCGAACCAGAACGAACACCAGCATCGTGTTGAGCCCCAACACCATCCGGTGGCTGGCCAACCCGCCGAGCGTGGCGGCGACGGTCCGAACGGCGAGGACCGTCCTGGCGCCGTGCAGCCATCCCGTCGCGACGGCGTAGGCGACCGAGCCGTGGATCGCCCGCTTGCTCTCGTGCGGCCCGAGCACGTGTCGGGGGAAGCGCACCGACAGCAGCAGCGCGAGCGACACCGGGACGACCACGATGAAAATGATTGCCGCAGAACCCTTGTCGTCGGCTCCCAGGAAGGGGCGGGACGCCAGCATGACGCCTGCGCCGATGAACACCGCGGCGCCTCCGGTGGCCGTCGCGACGGAGTTCATCGTCACGACCTGGTCGCGCGGCACCACGTCGGGCAGCGCAGCGGACAGGCCGGACGCCACGAACCGGGTGAAGCCGTTCGCGATCAACGCGCCGAAGAGGATCGACAGGTCGTCGGCGCCCGACGCCAGCAGCGCCGCGATTCCGAGCACCAGGAACACCCGCGCGGCGTTCGCCACGATGAGCACGGTCCGTCGGTCCCAGCGGTCGAGCAGCGCGCCCGCGAACGGGCCGAGCACGGAGTACGGCAGATACAGCACCGCGAACGCGCCGACGAGTTCCCACGGACCCGCCGCGCGATCGGGGTTGAACAACAGCCCGCCTGCCAGCCCCGCCTGAAACAGGCCGTCGCCGAACTGGCTTGCGGCCCGCAACTCCAGCAGCCGCCAGAAGTGGGGGAGCCCGCGCACGGACCGCCACAGGTCCACCGGAGCGCGTGCGTCAACCACAGGAATTCACAGTACAAATATCCCGGCGGGCCGCGCCTGTTCGCCACGTCGAAGGTTCGCTGGTGACATGATGGTGACGTGGCGCAGTCAGAGGACCCGGACGACTTTGTCGCTCCGACCGCGAACCGGGTGCGCGCCGGAACGCTGCTGCTGGCGAACACCGATCTGCTCGAGCCGACTTTCCGCCGCAGCGTCATCTACATCGTCGAGCACAACGACGGCGGCACCCTCGGGGTGGTGCTGAACCGGCCCAGCGAAACCGCGGTGTACAACGTGTTGCCGCAGTGGGCGAAGCTCGCCACCAAACCGAAGACCATGTTCATCGGCGGCCCGGTCAAGCGCGACGCGGCCTTGTGCCTGGCGACGCTGCGGGTGGGCACCGAACCGAACGGGGTGCCGGGGCTGCGCCATGTGCAAGGCCGGATGGTGATGGTCGACCTCGATGCCGAACCCGAGGCGATCGCCCCGATGGTCGAGGGCGTGCGGATCTTCGCCGGATACTCCGGCTGGACGATCGGTCAACTCGAGGGCGAGATCGAACGCGACGACTGGATCGTCCTGTCGGCGTTGCCGTCAGACGTCCTCGCCGAGGCGCGGGTCGATCTGTGGGGCAGGGTGCTGCGCCGCCAGCCGCTGCCGCTCTCGCTGTTGGCCACGCACCCGATCGACATCAGCCGTAACTGAGCTCAGGAAGCAGCGGTCCTGGAGAGCGTGCACGTCGCGCACGCGCCGGTGCCGCATCCGCTGGAGGCCGTCCCGCAGGCGGGAGCCGCAGCGGCCCTCGCCGCGACGAACTTCGCGCTCTGCCAGCAGCCTGCCGCGACGGTCGCGACCGCGCCGAGCACGCAGACGATCACCACGACCGCGCCGTTCTCGGGTTGTGACAGTGCGACCACCCCCGCGACGGCCAGCATCGCAGCGGCGGCCAACTGGGTGGGGGCGACGGCGCGCAG
>DATEIG010000654.1:0-4168 GCA_035279185.1 Mycobacterium sp. | reverse complement strand
TCGCGGCCGTCGATCAGTTCGTCGACCTCTTCACTCAGCTCGGCGGCCTGATGGCCGAACGCGTCACTGATCTGCGCGACATCCGCGACCGCGTCGTCGCCGAGCTCAACGGACTGCCCGAACCGGGCGTGCCGCTTCCCGACAAGCCCTCGGTCCTCCTGGCCGACGACCTCGCTCCCGCCGACACCGCGGGCCTCGACCCGGCGCTGGTCGTGGCGCTGGCCACCACACTGGGCGGGCCGACGAGCCACACCGCGATCATCGCCCGCCAACTCGGTCTGCCCTGCGTGGTGGCCGTCGAGGGACTCGATGCCGTCGAGGCCGGCGCCCTGGTTCTCGTCGACGGAACCCGCGGCACCGTCACCGTGACACCCGACCCGGCAGCCGCGGCCGAGGCAGTGAACGCCGCCAAGCGGGAAGCCGAACTGGCCGCGCAGTGGACCGGCCCCGGTGCGACGTCCGACGGCCAGGCCGTCGCGGTCCTCGCAAACGTCCAGGACGGCGCGGCCGCGCGCAGCGCCCGCGAGACGCCTGCCGAAGGCGTGGGCCTGTTCCGCACCGAACTGTGCTTCCTCAATCGCGACACCGAACCCAGCGTCGACGAGCAGGCGCAGATCTACGGCGAGGTGCTCGACGCCTTCGCCGGCCACAAGGTCGTCATCCGCACGCTGGACGCAGGCTCGGACAAACCGCTCAAGTTCGCGGGTCACCCCGAGGAGGCCAACCCGGCGCTCGGGGTGCGGGGAATCCGCATCGCCGAGGGCAACCCCGGAATCCTCGAGCGCCAGCTGGACGCCATCGCCGCGGCGGGCAAGGCGACCGGCAATGCGCCGTGGGTGATGGCCCCGATGATCGCCACCGCCGATGAGGCGCAGCGCTTCGCCACCCAGGTGCGCGCGCGCGGCCTCACGCCGGGCGTGATGATCGAGGTGCCCGCCGCGGCGCTGCTGGCCGACCGGATCCTCGACCATGTGGACTTCCTGTCCATCGGCACCAACGACCTTGCGCAGTACACGATGGCCGCCGACCGCATGTCGGCTGACTTGGCCACGCTCACCGACCCGTGGCAGCCCGCGGTGCTCGCGCTCGTCGCGATGGCGGTGCGGGCGGGGGCCGCCGTCGGCAAGCCCGTCGGCGTGTGCGGCGAGGCGGCCGCCGACCCGCTGCTGGCATGCGTGCTCACGGGCCTCGGAGTGTCGTCGCTGTCGGCGGCGTCGGCCGCAGTGAACGGTGTGGGCGCCAAGCTCTCGCAGGTGACCCTGCAGCAGTGTCGCGACGCCGCGGACGCCGTGCTGGCGACCGGCAGCGCAGCAGACGCGCGGGCCGCGGCGCTCTCTGTGCTGGGCTGATCGCGTGGGTTTGCCCGCAGACGCCTCGACGGACGGTTGACCGCCGCACCAGCGCATTCGTCGGCCGCGCTTCGCCAAGTTAACCGGCGAGTAACCAGCCGAGCCCGTTTCAGGATCACTTTGTCCTGCACACACTGTGATCTACGCCGCAACATCCGCTTCCTCACCGTCCGCGTCAAATTTGCGGAACGGGGTCCGCAAGCGCGCGGAAGCGCGCATACTTGCGCCAGCATCGGGGGCTCGAGAAGGTTCGCTGACACCGGTTGAGCGTCTGGTGCGAGGGACACCGAATCGCCCGCCACGAGGACCGACATGACCACCAGCGCCGAGGGATTGCAGCAGTCCGGTGGTGTGGAGATGCGCGTCCACGGCGCGGGCGACCACGGGGTGTTCAGCGCCCTCGGGAGGCCGATCTATGTGGGGACGGGCGCCGACCGGGTGAGGATCGGCAGCCTGCCGGACATCCCGCAGCATGAGCTGAAGCTGATCAACTGGAGCAGGCCGGGCAGGCGCATCACCAGGACGCTCAGCTGGTACTCGGCCTACCCCTTCACGTTGGTGAACATGGCCGGCTTCATGGGGCCCGAGCGCACCGGCGAGCGCGCCGAGAGACGGCTGTGGTGGCTCGTGCGCACCGCGGTCGTCATGTCGAGCCTCGTGATGACGTTCGCGATGGCCACATGGCTGACCGCCATCGTCGAAACCGCGTGGCGACTGCTCGACGCTGCGCCCCGCGGACCGGGCGCCATCGTCATGGGCGCCTTCGCGCCGGGATTGCTCGCAGGCGCGGTCCTCATCCGGATGCTGCGCGGCCGCCCGCTCGTCGATCGGGGAAACCGGCGGGTCGCCGTGCTGACCCTTGTGGTGCTGGTCGGCGCCGCCGGCTGTCTGAGCGCCAGAACGGTCGGCGGTGACGGGCTGCTCGGGGTCGGGCTCACGCATGACCCGATGTCCCTCATGGTCGCGGGGACGACGCTGGTGGCCTGGAGTCATGCGGGCGTTCTGTGCCTGATCGGGTGGCGGACCGGCCGCGCCGGGCTCGCAGGCGCGGGCATCCTCATCGCCTTCGCGATCGCGATCCTCCACACCGCGGGCTCCGCCGTGCGACTGCTGGTTCACACGGTCCTGAAGTACACCCCGCCGGTGATCGAGCGGCGGGTGCAGAGCATTGGTGACAGTTCCCGCGTCCTCACCCAATCCGCGGCGGACGCCGCCGTCGACCGGATGCTGCCGATCGACGTCATCCCGCTGCTGTTCGTGATGATGGCCGCGGTCTTCGCCGCGCTCGTGTGGCGGGAGTACCGATGCCGCAGGCCGGTCGGCGTCGTCGAGCCCACCCGCCCGCGCCTGTTCCGGCTGCCTTCGCCGGGTCACCTGCTGTTGCGGGACACTCCGCAGTTCCTCGGCCGCCTGGGATTCGTCGGGATACTCGCCTCGCTTGCGCTGTGGACCGTCGTGTTCGGTGTGACGGCCGCCGCCGTCAGCCGCGGAGCGGGCGCCGACGACCTGCTCGCGTTCCTGGTCATCGCGCTCAAGATCGCAGGCCTGCTCCTCGTGGTCGCGGTCGTCGTCCGCAGGCCCGAGCATGCGGTTCTGCGCATCAAGCACGTCTTGGAGTCGCTCGCCGACGTCGCGGGGTTCTGGGCGCCGGACCTGCATCCGCTGGCGGGTGCGTCATACCGCCTCGCGGTGCTGCACGGCCTTCGGCGGGGTGTGCGGGAGGTGCGAAAGGAATCGGCGGACAGGCCGATCGCCCTCGTCGGGCACTCCCAGGGCGCAGTGATCTGCGCCTGGTTCGTCAGGGGCGGGCACTGGCTGGAGAGGTCGTCGGAGAACGTCTCCGACGAGGACGCGCTGACGATGCGTCTACACCCCCCTTCCGCATATGAGTCGGACCGCATCGCACTGTTCACCTGCGGCTCTCCGATCGGCTCGCTCTACCGCACGTTTTTTCCGCGCTACTTCGACGACAGCTTCCTGGAGACCGCGGCGAAGAAGTCGGACGGATTCGTCTGGCACAACTACTGGCGCGCCACCGACCCCATCGGCGCACGGCTCGGCCATCGACCACGCCACGCCGGAGCGGAAGCCGGCCGTGTGCGCGACGTCGACGTCACCGAGCTCGCCGACGAACCCACCAAGGGCCACTGCGAGTACTGGCAGGACGGCCGCGTCAGGCAGGACATCGAGGCCTACTTCGCGTCGTGCGCGGCGGCCGATGCGGACCGGCAGGGAGCGGTGGAGGTCGGTAAGCCGGGCAGGTTGCGATCGTTGAAGGCGGCCTTCCCCCGGCTGCACCTGCCGAGGAATTAATCGGACCGCAGTCCGGTTCTATGCGACATGCCTGCTATCACCGCTGACACATTGACATTGCCGAGGCTCTTATCGCCCGCGGCAGCCGACACCGAGCGGCCCGTCCGCTCCATCACCACGGGCCCGCGCGGCTACGAGGGCGAGGGCTTCCCCGTCGTTCGCGCCTTCGCGGGCGTGAGCGCCGCCGACCTCGACCCGTTCGTCCACATGGACCAGATGGGCGAGGTGGAGTACCAGCCCGGTGAGCCGAGGGGCACCGACTGGCATCCCCACCGCGGCTTCGAGACCGTCACCTACATGATCGACGGCCGGTTCGCCCACCAGGACAGCCACGGCGGCGGCGGCCTGATCACCGACGGCGCCACGCAGTGGATGACCGCGGGATCCGGCATCCTGCACATCGAGACCCCGCCCGCCGAACTCGTCGAGAGCGGCGGAATGTTCCACGGCATCCAGCTGTGGGTGAACCTGCCGCGCTCGGACAAGTTCGCGACGCCGAAGTACCA
>DATEIG010000653.1:0-4764 GCA_035279185.1 Mycobacterium sp. | reverse complement strand
TGGCGCACCCCGTCCTCGATCACGGCAACCAACTCCACATCACTGGCCGCCGCAAACTCCGAGTCGAACATGTGTTCGATCATGCCACCCAGGTACGACAAGACGTCGCCACCAAGTCAGCACAATGCGCAGAACTCGCCTTATAGGCGTTAGTTCCGGTTATCAGCACAAGCGGGAAACGTGCGGAGGCACTCCGTAGCTTCGGTCGCGGCAGGAAAACACAGTCAATCGAAAATCGAACCCCTGCAATCGATTCAGAACGGAGTACGAAACATCATGAACATCAAGAAGGCCGCGGCAGGCGTGATCGCCGGGGCGGCCATCGCGTCGGCCCCGCTGGTCGCGTTCGCCGCGCCCGCGTTCGCAGCCACCGACGGCGCAAAAGCCGGCAACGACGCCCCGTCCCACTTCAACATCACGCCTTCGGGACGCGCCGGCTTCGCGAGCGAGCAGCACGTGCTGGTCAACTACACGTCGCCGGGAAGCCTGCGCGATGGCAACGCCGCGCGCTGCGGAGGGGGCATCAACTGCTGACGCCAACACCGCCCGGCGGTTCCGCGGTCATTGTCCCTACCGCGGAGCCGCCGACGGCGATAATGGCTGCATGCCGATCGAAAAGCTGACTCAGGTGCCGCGGGGCGTGATCGGCTTCCGCGTCTGGGGCCGCCTCAGCGGCGATGATCTTCGAGGATTCAAGCCAGACCTGGACGAGCTCAGGAATTCCGGCGAGATCCGGATTGTCGAGGTCATCGAACCGGACTATGCGGGATTGACCGCAGGCGGGGTTGCCGAGGACCTCAAGATGGGCCTCGGGCTGATGCTCGAGCATCACTCGGCCTTCAAACGGATTGCGATCGTCTCCGACAAGGAGTGGATTGGCCATGCGGTACACGCGATGGCGTGGATGGTGCCGGGCGAGCTCGCGGTGTTCGGCCGCGACCATCTCGAGCAGGCCATCGAGTGGGCAGCGGGTGACTAGCGCCTATCGTGGCCGGAGTGGCCGAACCGTCCGTCGCTGATCTGCGCAAGCGTCTCGACGGCCTCACCTTCCGAGACGCCGCGCGCCTGGGCAGGCGACTGAAAAACCTCCGCGGTGCCAGTCCCGACAACGTCGCGCGGATCGCGCAGCAGATCGCCGCGGCCGAGGCGCTGGTCGCCACACGGCAGGCCGCCCGTCCGACCATCACCTACCCAGACCTTCCGGTCAGCGAGCGGCGCGATGAGATCGCCGAGGCGATCCGCGCACACCAGGTCATCGTGGTGGCAGGCGAGACCGGGTCGGGCAAGACCACGCAGCTGCCCAAGATCTGCCTCGACGTCGGCCGCGGCATCCGCGGCACCATCGGCCACACCCAGCCGCGCCGGTTGGCCGCCCGGACCGTCGGCCAACGCATCGCCGACGAACTGGGCACACCGCTGGGCGACACCGTCGGCTACACCGTGCGCTTCACCGATCAGGTGAGCGACCGCACGCTGATCAAGCTGATGACCGACGGCATCCTGCTCGCCGAGATCCAGCGCGACCGGCGGCTGCTGCGCTACGACACCCTCATCCTCGACGAGGCCCACGAACGCAGCCTCAACATCGACTTCCTGCTCGGCTACCTACGCGAGCTGCTTCCGCGCCGGCCCGACCTGAAGGTGATCGTCACGTCGGCGACGATCGAACCGGAACGCTTCGCGGCCCACTTCGGCGGCGCTCCGATCGTCGAGGTGTCCGGACGCACCTATCCCGTCGAGATCCGTTACCGCCCTCTAGAAGTCCCCGTCACAGCTGAAGAAGGGGACGATCCGGACGATCCCGACCACGAAGTCGTGCGCACCGAGATGCGCGACCCGACCGACGCGATCGTCGACGCCATCGACGAGCTGGCGAAGGAACCGCCCGGCGACGTCCTGGTCTTCCTGTCCGGCGAACGCGAAATCCGCGACACCGCAGAAGCATTGCGGCATCTCGAGAACACCGAGGTGCTGCCGCTCTATGCACGCTTGCCGACCGCGGAACAACAACGGGTCTTCGCCCCGCACACCGGCCGTCGAGTGGTGCTGGCCACCAACGTCGCCGAGACATCGTTGACCGTGCCGGGGATCCGCTACGTCGTCGACCCTGGCACCGCCAGGATCTCGCGCTACAGCCGCAGGACCAAGGTGCAGCGGTTGCCGATCGAGCCGATCTCGCAGGCGTCCGCCGCGCAGCGGGCGGGCCGCTCGGGCCGGGTGGCGCCCGGTGTCTGCATCCGGCTCTACTCGGAGGCTGACTTCGAGGCACGCCCGCGCTACACCGATCCCGAGATCCTGCGGACCAACCTCGCTGCGGTGATCCTGCAGATGGCCGCGCTGCAACTCGGCGAGATGGAGAACTTCCCGTTCCTCGACCCGCCGGAACGGCGCAGCGTGCGCGACGGCGTGCAATTGCTGCAGGAGCTCGGCGCGTTCGACGGCGACGCCGCACTCACTCCTCTCGGCCGCAGGCTCGCGCAGTTGCCGGTCGACCCGCGTCTGGCCCGCATGATCGTGGCGGCCGACGAGGAGAACTGCGTGCGCGAGGTGCTTGTGCTGGCGGCTGCGCTGGCCATCCCGGATCCGCGCGAGCGCCCGGCGGACAGGGAGGAGGCGGCCCGCCAGAAGCACGCCCGGTTCGCCGACGAGGATTCCGACTTCCTGTCCTACCTCAACTTGTGGCGCTATCTACGGGAGCAACGAAAGGAACGCTCCGGCAACTCGTTCCGGCGGATGTGCCGGGAGGAGTTCCTGCACTATCTGCGTATCCGCGAGTGGCAGGACCTGACCGGACAGCTCCGCAGCATCGCCCGAGACATGGGCATCCGCGAGCAGGACGAGCCGGCCGACGCCGCGCGGATTCACGCGGCACTGACCGCAGGTCTGCTGTCGCACATCGGCATGCGCGACGGCGACTCCCGTGAATTCCAGGGTGCGCGCAACTCGAAGTTCGTCCTCGCGCCGGGTTCGGTGCTCACCAAGCGGCCACCGCGCTGGGTCGTCGTCGCCGACCTCGTCGAGACCAGCAGGCTCTACGGGCGCACCGCCGCGCGCATCCAACCCGAGGAGGTCGAGCGGGTCGCGAACCATCTCGTACAACGCACGTACAGCGAACCGCACTGGGATGCGCAGCGCGGCGCGGTGGTGGCCTTCGAGAGGGTGACGCTTTACGGGCTGCCGCTGGTGACGCGACGCCGCGTGAACTACGGACCGATCGATCCGGAGCTCGCCCGCGAGTTGTTCATTCGGCACGCCCTTGTCGAGGGGGAGTGGCAGACCCGTCACCACTTCTTCCGTGACAACGCTGCGCTGCGAGCGCAACTCGAGGAATTGGAGGAACGCGCCCGCAGACGCGACCTCCTGGTCACCGGCGACGACGTGTACGCCTTGTACGACGCCCGCGTCCCGCCCGGCATCGTCTCCGCGCGCCACTTCGACGCGTGGTGGAAGAAGCAGCGGCACAAGACGCCTGACTTGTTGACCTTCACCCGAGACGACCTTTTGCGCACCGACGACACGGCGGGCACGGACCGTCCCGACACGTGGCAGGCGGGCGGCGTGGAGCTCCCACTGACCTACCGGTTCGAACCGGGAGCGCCCGATGACGGTGTGACCGTGCATGTTCCGCTCGACGTGCTCGCGCGACTGGGTGGCGACGAGTTCGCCTGGCAGGTGCCCGCGCTTCGCGAGGAGTTGCTCACCGAGCTCATCCGTTCATTGCCGAAGACTCTGCGCCGCAACTTCGTTCCCGCGCCCGACACGGCGCGCGCGGTGATGGACGCGATCGATCCGACGGCCGAACCGCTGCTGGAGGGGCTGCAGCGGGAATTGCGCCGCCGGTCCGGTGTTCTGGTGCCGATCGACGCGTTCGATCTGGACAAACTTCCGCCGCATCTGCGGGTGACGTTCTCGGTGGAGTCCGCTGACGGCGCCGAGGTCGCCAGGGGCAAGAACCTCACCCAGCTGCAGGAGAACCTCGCGACAACCGCACAGAGCGCAGTCGCGGAGGCGGTCGGTGCAGATCTCGAGCGAAAAGGCCTGCGGAGTTGGCCCGACGACCTCGACGAGCTTCCCCGCATCGTCGAACGCACCGTCGGGGGCCGCGCCGTACGCGGCTATCCCGCCTTCGTCGACGGGGGCGCGACCGTGGATGTGCGGGTGTTCGCGACTGCACCAGAGCAGAACCGCGCAATGGGGCCGGGCCTTCGTCGGTTGCTGCGGCTGAGCGTGGCCTCACCGGTCAAGTCGGTTGAGCGCCAACTCGATCTGCGCACACGTCTGACCCTCGGCACGAATCCCGACGGGTCTCTGTCCGCCCTCATCGAGGACTGTGCCGACGCTGCCGTTGATGTCCTTGTGCCCGCGGCCGTATGGACGAAGGGGGAATTCACGGCGCTGCGCGACCAGATCGCCGGGAAGCTCGCCGCGACGACCCTCGACATCGTCGGCCGCGTCGACACGGTGATGGCCGCACTGAACGAGGTGCATCTGCGTCTGCCCGACAAGCCGACCGCTGGACAGTCCGACGCGGTCGACGACATCCGCGCCCAGCTGGGTCGGCTGCTGTCGCCCGGCTTCGTGACGGCCACTGGCCGAGCACATCTCGCCGACCTGGCCCGCTATCTGACCGCGATTCAGCGGCGACTGGACCGGCTCCCTCACGGGATCGAGGCCGACCGCCAACGCATGCAGCAGGTGCACGCGGTCGAAGACGCCTACGACGAACTGGTTCGCGCCCTTCCGACTGCACGACGGCAGTCCACC
>DATEIG010000652.1:0-10699 GCA_035279185.1 Mycobacterium sp. | reverse complement strand
CGCCGATGTAGTCGATCGACTACACGATAATGTAGTCGAATGACTACAGCAACTGGCGCCGACGACGCGGGGACGCGCGTCCGGTCGACCGTGCTCCCGCATGCCGCTGACCTGTTCGCCGAGCGAGGCCCGGCGGCGACGTCGCTTCGCGACATCGCGACCCGCTCCGGCGTCAACTCCGGGTTGATCTTTCGTCACATCGGCAACAAGGACGCCATCGTCGCTTCCGTGCTGGACTACCTCGCCGAAGAGCTGGTGTCCGCTCGCGACGCAGCGTCAGATCGTGACGTCGTAGAGGCCCGCGCCGAGCGCAGCTGGACGGTGATCGCACGCGCGCTGCTGGACGGTTACGACGTCGGGCACCTCCAGCGGCGGTTCCCCAACGTCGAGCAGCTTGTCGCGGAAGCACGCCGCGACCACCACGATGAGTACGCGGCCCGCAAGGCCACCGCGGACGCGCTCGCGATGAAGCTGGGCTGGCGACTGTTCGGGCCCTTCCTCGAAATCGCGACGGGCCTCGCCGACCACGACATCGCTTCGGACTGACTAGAACTCGGCGCAGTTCGGTGTGGTGGGCACGCCGTTGAAGCGGTCGGCGACCCACTGCATCGCACGCTCGCCGTCGACGAGCATCGGCAACGCGTGGTTGACGATCGCCTTGTTCAGGAACGGCGGCTCCTCGTTGGTCCAGAACTGGACGTCGGCGCCCTGGGCGCACCAGTCGCGGCCCAGCTGATTGGCCGCCGTCCAGGGCACCAGCGGGTCGAAGCGGTTACTCAAGATCATCACGGGTGCATTGGGTTTGAAGCGGCCGATCTTCTGCTCGTCGAACAGGTGGCTGAACGGTTCTTCGTTGACGAGCCGGTAGATGTCGTCGTTGAAGTAGGGCTGCAGGTGGCGGAACATGAACTTCGTCAGCGTCTCCGCGATGCACTGGTCGGCCACTTTGAACAGGAAGTCCTCGCCGCGGGGCGTGAGCTTCGCCCGGATCGCGTCGGCGTACTCGGGATAGGCGGTGATCACCGAGTTGAGCGCGTAGCCGACGGCGCCGACCAGCACGCTGCCGTCGGCGTAGGGGAACAACTCCTTCAGGTCGGCGGGCGGTGCGCCCGCGTAGGTACCGACGACCTTCAACTCGGGTGCGTACTGCGACGCCAACTCGGCGGCCGACGCCGCCGCTCCCCCGCCCTGCGAATAACCCCAGAAGGCAAGCGGGCCATCGGGTTCCAACGACGTATCAGGAAGCCGCTTCGCCGCACGGGCGGCGTCGAGCATCGCGTTGCCCTGCGGTATGCGGCCGACATACGTGTGCAGCCCCGGCGTGCCGAGACCCTGGTAGTCGGTCATCACGATCGCGAAACCACGCGCGACCATCGTCGACACGAACAGTTCCTCGTAGTTGAACGCGAGATCCAGGTACGGACGCCAGTGGATGCCCTGGTTGAACTGGCGCGACGGCGCGCACTGGTCACCCTGCCCCTGAGTGCCGGGCCCGTACACGAGCAGCGGCCGCGGGCCGCCGCCGGGCCAGTCGTTGTACGGCTCGAAGTAGGTGCCGGTGACCGCCATCGGGTCGCCCCGAACATCGGTGCTTCGGTACATGATTCGGGTCGCGTCGGCCATGATCATGCCGAGCTGGCCGGACGGCTCCAGGACGAGCCGCGACGGTTCGGTGCGGATCAGGTCGCCGGGAGCACCCGGCGGGAGCGGGTCGGGCGGGGTGTAGAACGCCTGGTACTCGTCCTCGTTGAAGTACGGGTCGTGGGCATCGTTGGTCGGGTCGTCGGCCCGCACGGGCGGCGCGATACCCAGCGATCCGATCAACAGCAGCGCAAGCAGAACCCCCACGACTCCCCGACCCACGCACCCGAACCTAGTGCGAGTCTGCGCACAGATCGCCGTTTCGACGAATATCGCGATCTGTCAGCAGTTTCCGTGCGTGCGCAGCGGTGCCAGGTGCTAGCCCCAGTCTCTGTCAGCCACCATCCCACGGTGCATGACCCGGTCGCCGACGACGTCGGAGTGGTCAGCGCGATGCATGACCGCGCGGTTGTCCCAGATGACGACGTCACCTTCCCGCCAGCGGTGGCGGTAGACGTTGTCCGGTCGGGTCGAGTGCTCGAAGAGGTAGTCGATGGTCTCGCGGCTTTCGTCGGCTGACAATCCGGTCACCGCGACGCAACGCTGCGGCGTGGACAGGAACAGCGCCGTGCGCCGCGACACCGGATGCACCCGGAACAGCGGGTGCATCGCCTCCGACTCCGCGCCGTCGGGCAGGTCCACCCCGGTGACCACGTGCCGGACCCAGCAGTCGGCCAACTGCGTCCGGAGACCATCGGGCAGCGTGTCGAACGCCGCGTACTGGTTGGTGAACAGCGTCGCGCCGCCGTGCGCGGGCACCGTGTGCGCCCGCAGCGCGGTATACGCGGGCGGACGTCGCACATAGCTGGTGTCGACGTGGAACACCGAGCGCGGCGGCGTGGCACGACCGACGTTGCTCACCACGTTCAGGTCGGCGAAGCCCGGTACGGGAGTCTCGCCCTCGGTGAACATGAGCTCGCCGAAACTGCGCAGGAACCGCACGAAAGCGTGGTCGTCGACGGGTTCCTCGGGTTTCCCACTGATCACGAGCACGCCGTGGCGGGCCAACAACTGCCGGGCCTGGTCGACCTCGACCGGCATCAGCCGGTCCACGGTCAGCCCGTACACGCGCGCCCCGATCGGCGCGAATTCCTCGACGGTCAGCATGGCGTGCGCGCCAGTCCCAACTCGTCGAGCGCCGAGGCGAACAGGTCCTCCACCGTGATGTCCGCCGCCGCGGCCATGACGGCGATGACGCTGCTGCGCGCGTAGGAACAGTAGGGCCCCGCCTCGAGGAACCATGGGTCACCGTGCGGGTCGATGCGGAAGTCGAAGAGGCTGTAGTGCCTGCACCCCATCGCGACGTGGGCGCGACGCGCTGACTCGGCCACCCGCGCGGCGACCGGGTCGTCGTCCGGCACGATCCACGCGTGCGCGCGGTCCTTGGCGACGAGATACAGCTCACCGTCAGCGGTGCGGCCGAGCTTGTCGCGTTCGTCGCGGATCGGCTTGCTCGCCGGGTCGACCGCATACTCCTCGAGCGGCAGGCAGACCAGTTCCCCGTCGCGGACGACGATGCCGCAGCGCACCTCGCGGCCGAGTTCGACATAGGTTTCGACGAGCGCCGAATCCCCATGCGCGAGTGCCGCTTCGAGCGCGGCCGGGTAGTCGCTGCGGTCGTGTACCAGCGTGACACCCACCGAGTTGTCGGCGCCGACTGGCTTGACGACGACCGGCGGCGGCAGCGTCGGGCGCCGGCCTCTCCGCACCACCTCACCCGCAGGTACTCTCACCCCGGCTGCGGAGACGATCGCCCGTGCGGCGGCCTTGTCGGCGGCGGCTGCCATCACCGTCGGCGTGTTTCCGACGTAGGGCAGTCCCATCACGTCGAAGAGCCCTCGGTAGGACGTCATCCCCGGATGGCAGAACATCTGCGGCAGCACCACCGAAATGTCCTGACGCTGAATGTGTTCGACGGCCTCTGCGAGCGTCAACCCCGGCGCCGCGGAGATCGACGACGGCCGCAGGTCGACCGGAAACCGCCAGGAACCGCCCGGGGCGACGTACGCGACCGACATCTCGTGAGCGCCGCCCAGCGCCTCGAGGGATCCCCTGGCGTACAACGTCGACAGTTCGGCGTGGAAGTCGTCGACCGGCGATCCCACCAGCTGCATCACCCGCACGTCAGTCGCCGCCGTTCTCGACCAGTTTGCCGATGTTGAAGTCGATTCGGGACCAGCCGCGACCGCTGCGCAGGTTCGCCAACAGCAGCGCCGGGAATTGCAGATGGTGAACCATCAAGTAGGGCAACGGATCTCGGCGGTCGAATATCGCGTCGGTCCCTCGGCGCACCCTCCCCAGGGTCTGACGTCGACCCGGTTGGGTCAGCAGCCACCACAGCTCGTGGTAGATCCAGTGCGTCGGACGTGCGCCCTCCCGCGGGGTGACCACCGGGTGGCCGTCGGTGAGGTAGGCGTCGGCCAGGCGGGGGTCGTCGTGGAACATCGTGATCGCGGAGTGGGTCCGCGGATTGCACTCGATGGCGTACACCTCCCCGTCTCGCGAGGTGATGAAATCGAACGACACCTGGCCCGTGAGCCGAAGCGCTGACACGAAGTGCTCGACCCAGCGCCTGATCTCGGGGTGCTCGACGTGTTCGTAGTTCACCTGGCACGCCGAGGACCGACAGCAGCCGTAGACCTGCATGCGACCGTCGCGCACCGTCGAATGGGTGCAGTACTCCTGCCCCTCGACGAATTCCTGTAGCACCCACGGATCGTCGTCCGATATCGGCAGCGAGCGGACGAACGCGGCGTTGCGGTCGGGCGTCGCCGCCGAGAGCCGGGTCAGGTCGAGTCGACCGACCGGGTTGTAGGCCACCCGCTTGAGGATGTAGGTGCGGTCGGCGGGAAAGTCGAATTCGGTGACCTGCGCCGGGTCGGTGATCCGGTGCGAGTCCGGCACCCGCAAGCCGAGCGATGCCGCGGTTTGGGCGAAAGACACTTTGTCGTCGAGCATTTCGACGCTCTCGACGTCCCCGTGCAGCACGTCGCACACGCCGTCGAGCAGTTTGCGCGCCTGCGCGTCGGGCACGCTGGCCGCCGGGCTCGACACCGGCACGAACACGTCGACCCGCTCGCGGCGGGCGATCTCCAGCAGTGCTTCGGCGTACCCGGGGTCGCGCGACTCGGGCACGCAGTGAAAGGCGTCGACAGCGCGCGAGAACCGGTGGCCGGTCCACCGGTATTTCGTCGACTCCACGAGGACCACGCGATGGCCCGCGGCGTGAAATGCCCTGGCGAGATGCAGCGCCTTGGTCATCTTCCCGCCGTTGATCAGCACGGTCTTCGGCCGTGCCTGCCTCTTGCGCACCGGCCGTCGGCGCACCAGCGACGCCGCGACCACGAGCAGATCGATCGGCGCCGTCGCCGTGAGCGCCGCCAGCACCGCGACGGTGCGGCCCGCGTTCGCCGTCACGACGATCCGCGGTCGTCCGCGCGCCGGATCAGCGTGAGACCGTCGCGCAGCGGCAGGACCACCTGCTCGACCCGCGGATCAGCCGCCACCGCAGCGTTGAAGGACGCGATCGCGGCACCGTTGGGCGTCGTCTCGCCTCCGGTCCACGGCTGACCCTGGAGCAGCGTGTTGTCCACCGCGATCACCGCCCCCGGCGTCAGCAAGGGATTGTCGAGCAGAAAGTCCACGTAGCTCAGGTAGCCGGCCTTGTCGGCGTCGACGAACACCAGGTCGAACGGCGGCACCTTGTGCGCGACCAACCGCTGCAGCGTCGTCATCGCAGGCCCCACCTCGACGTGCACGCGGCGCCCAGCCGGTGTCGCGTCGAACTGGTCCCTCGCGAATCGCGCCACGTCGCCGTCGAGTTCGCACGCGATGACCACGCCGTCATCGGACAGCGCCTCGGCCATGGCCAGGGTCGAGTAGCCGGTGAACATGCCGATCTCGAGGACCCGCCGCGCACCGCACATGTGCACCAGGAACTTCAGCACCTGTCCCTCGACGTGGCCGGACAGCATCTCCTGCTCCAACCCGGTCGGCGACGCGGCGAAAGGCGCACTGCGCCAATCTGTTTGCCGGGTGCGACGAGCAAGGTCGGCAAGCGCGGGCGACTCCGGCGTTGTGCAACGCTCCAGGTACGGGTCGAGGCCGGCCGCGAGATCGCGTGCCTCCCGCAGCCGCCGCGCCAGATCGGGAGGCAGGATGCCGTAGCACGCCCGACTCAGCGCCGCCAGCTCAGCCGCCAGTATCGACGACGGGGTCACGGGTCGGGGTGCGTTGACCGCCTCCGACCCCATCACCGCGGTCATGCCGCCGAGGAATTGTCACCGGTGAACATGTCGATCCCGTCGCCGCCGCGCGCATAGTCGACACAGATCTTCTTGTGCAGTGTCAGCGTGTCCACCAGTTCGTCGACCGTGACGTCGTTGAGGAAGCGGCATTCGCCGACGGGGTCCGGCACCGCGGCGCGCAGCAGGCCGTCGCGCGTCTTGAGGATCGCCGACGTCGCGGTGGTCAGCAGCTCGCCCGTCAGGTACTCGCTGTCCAGCGCGAGGCCGAGGTCGCTCATCACGCCGAGGATGCGGTCACGCTCAGCGGCGGTGATGTGACCCCGTTGCTCGGCAAGGGTCACCGAGAGTGCCATGTCGATGTTGATCGCGTGGCCGTGGAAGAACGGCGCGGGTGGCGTCAACTCCAGTGTGGGACTCCAGGTGTGTCCGAACGCGATGACGCGGTCGAGGTCGATCTCGTGCAGGTTCGGCGCCTCCAGTTCGAGCATCGTGGCGATGGCCGCGTACGTCAGCCGGTCGCCCACCTCCCGCACCTCCGGCGTGCCGTCGAGGTGGCCGAAGCGGGTCCGCAGCAGTTCGGGGCCGTGCCCGGCGAGCATCTCGAAGATCTCGGCGTTGCCGACGACGGAGATCTTGATCAGCTCCGCCATGCCGTTGCGCACCTGGTCCTCGGGAAGTGTTGCGAGGAACGAGAAGTCGAGGAACACCCGCTGCGAGGCGTGATAGGCGCCCAACCGGTTCTTGTGCTTGCCGTGGTTGACGGCCACCTTGATCGACACGCTGGCGTCGATCAAGCCGATCAGGGTGGTGGGGATGCGGATGTACGGCGTATTGCGCCGGTAGCTGGCGCAGGCGAAGCCGGCGACGTCGGTGGTGAGCCCGCCACCGACCACCAGGACCGGCTCGGTCCGACGCAGTCCGAACGCGTTGAACTCGTCGACGATCTGCTCGAACGTCGCAATAGACTTGGCCGTCTCGCGGATCTGCACTCCCACGACGGTCAGCGCGATGCCGTGGTGGTCGAAGTACTCGTCGATCCGGGCCCGGTAGAGCTCGTACACGGTTTCGTCGATCACCATGAGCGCCCGGCCGTACGGGCGGTAGCAGTCCGCGAGGTCGGTGTTCGCGGGGTCGAACACGCCGTCGACGTAGACCAGGTCGTAGGCGATGCGCTCGTAGCCCTCGACGTGGAAAGACCTGTCGGAGGCGGTGACTCGGGCTGTCAGGTCGCTCATCGCACCGTCCGCTCGGTCGCGGCGAACGAGATCACTTGGCGCTGATCGAGCCGCTCAACCGTCTCGGCGGCGCCGCTGAAATCGCCTCCGGCGGTGTTCTCGTTGGGGAACGCGATGCATGGAACGCCCGCCGCTGCAGCGGCTTTCACCCCGCCCTCGTTGTCCTCGATGGCGACGGTCTTGAGGGCCTCGACGCCGAGGCGCTCGAGCGCGAACTCGTAGCAGGCGCCATCGGGTTTCGGTCGGTCCACCGAGTCCTTGTCGACGACGACGTCGAACGCGTTGTCGCCGATGTGCGGTTGCAGGGCCGACAGCAGCGCGTCCACGTTGGCTTTCGACGTGGTGGTCACCAGGCCGAGCTTGACGCCCTTGGCCTTTGCCGACTCGACCGTGTCGACGACGCCCGGTCGCGGCGCCACGCCCTTGGCGACCAACTCCTGGAAGATCTCGGACTTGGTCGAGTGGACGGCCGCGGCGTCGACCTCGGCGCCGACGGATTTCGCGTAGTCACGGACGCGGTCCGCGCCGCCGTTGCTGGCGAGCATCGAGCGGTAGTCGTCACGCGACCAGTTCCAGTCGAGACCGTGAGCTGAAAAGGCCTCGTTGAAGGCGCGGCGCTGCAGTTCCGAAGTATCGGCGAGCGTGCTGATGGAGCCGAAGAAGATGGCGGACAAGAGAGACCCTTTCTGCGGATCAGGCTGCGGACAGTCGGTGGATTAACCGTTCACTAATGAACTAAACGTCCAACACACAACTTGTCTACCAATACTGGCCGTATCGTTCATTAGATAATTTCTGACCGATCCGTGACCAGCGCATCGAGGGAGGTGACGCGAAGTGAACCCAGGGCCGCGACAGTCAGATGCGGTGGAGGACGCACGCGTCGCACGGACGCGCGCCGACGTGGGGCGCGCAGCGCTGGAGGTCCTGACGCAGGAGGACTGGGATGCGGTCACGCATGCCCGCGTCGCCGAGAAGGCCGGCTACTCGAAGACGACGCTCTACACGCACTGGCCGTCGAAGGTGGATCTGATCGCGATGGCACTCGGCGCCATCGGCGACCTCCCCCATCACGAGCGCACGGGTAACCCGCGGGCCGATCTGGTCGGCGAACTCGTGCTGTTCCGCAACGCGGTCCGCGACATGCGCCTGGACCGGGTGCTGCTGGCCATGGCGCAGTCCGCGTCCGAGGAGCAGATGGCCCGCGTCCGCGAGGATTTCAACCGCAAGGGTCAGCGCCTGGTGCGCGACATCCTCACCGACGTCTTCTCGGGCGCCCGTTTGGAGGCGGCGGTATCCATGATCTCCGGCGTGGTCGCGTGCCCGTCGATCATGTTCGGTGACCTACCCGACGACGAGGTGATCGCCGCGGCAGTCGACATCGTCCTGCGGAGCGCAGATCAGTAGCGCCGGACGAGAGGAGGATCTCAGTACCGGTAGTGCTCCGGCTTGTAGGGGCCCTCGACGTCGACGTTGATGTACTCCGCCTGCTCCTTGGTGAGCTTGGTCAGCGTGCCACCGAGCGCCTCGACGTGGATGCGCGCCACCTTCTCGTCGAGGTGCTTGGCCAGGCGGTAGACCTCGTTGTCGTACTCGTCGTTCTTGGTCCACAGCTCGATCTGGGCGATGACCTGGTTGGAGAAGCTGTTGCTCATCACGAACGACGGGTGGCCCGTCGCGTTGCCGAGGTTGAGCAGACGGCCCTCGCTCAGCACGATGATCGACTTGCCGCTGTCGAAGATCCACTGATCCACCTGCGGCTTGATGTTGAGCTTCTTGGCACCCGAGCGCTCCAGCGCGGCCATGTCGATCTCGTTGTCGAAGTGGCCGATGTTGCCCAGGATGGCCTGGTCCTTCATCGCCTTCATGTGCTCGAGCGTGATGATGTCCTTGTTGCCCGTCGACGTGATGACGATGTCGGCGACCGGGATGCCCTGCTCGACGGTGACGACGTCGAAGCCGTCCATCAGCGCCTGCAGCGCGTTGATCGGGTCGATCTCGGTGACCGCGACCCGGGCGCCCTGGCCGGCCAGCGACTCCGCGCAGCCCTTGCCGACGTCGCCGTAGCCGCAGATCAGCACCTTCTTGCCGCCGATCAGCACATCGGTGCCGCGGTTGATGCCGTCGATCAGCGAGTGGCGGGTGCCGTACTTGTTGTCGAACTTGGACTTGGTGACCGAGTCGTTGACGTTGATCGCCGGGAACGCCAGTGTGCCCGCCGCCGCGAACTGCGTCAGCCGCAGCACGCCGGTGGTGGTTTCCTCAGTGACACCCTTGACCGACGCGGCGATCTTCGTCCACTTGTCCTTCTCGGTCTCGAAGCGCTTGCGCACCAACGCCAGGAAGACCTTCCACTCGGCGGGGTCGTCCTCCTCGGTCGGCGGCACGACGCCCGCCTTCTCGAACTCGGCGCCGCGCAGCACGAGCATGGTCGCGTCGCCTCCGTCGTCGAGGATCATGTTGACCGGTTCACCCGGCCAGGTCAGCATCTCCTCGGCAGCCCACCAGTACTCCTCGAGGGTCTCGCCCTTCCACGCGAACACCGGCACACCCTTGGGTTCCTCCGGGGTGCCGTGCGGGCCGACGACGACCGCGGCCGCCGCGTGGTCCTGGGTGGAGAAGATGTTGCACGACGCCCAGCGGACCTCGGCGCCGAGCGAGACGAGCGTCTCGATCAGGACGGCGGTCTGCACGGTCATGTGCAGCGAGCCGGAGATGCGGGCGCCCTTGAGCGGCTGCACCTCGGCGTACTCCGTGCGCAGGGCCATCAGACCCGGCATCTCGTGTTCGGCCAGCCGGATCTCCTTGCGGCCGAAGTCGGCCAGGGAGAGGTCTGCCACCTTGTAGTCGATGCCGTTGCGGACATCGGCGGTCAGCCGATTCTCAGTCGTCGTCATGGTCGTCCTTCGTCTCGCGCGCAATTAGTTAGCTTAGTTACACATTATCCCGCGCGGCCCTGTACTCCCAAGCCGCGGCTAATCGGATTCGATGACACCGTACCGTTCGGCGAACGGCGTCATGAGACGTGCCAGGTCTCGGGCCACATCGTGGTCGGCCTCGGGCGGCATCGAGACGTAGCTCATGGCGAGCCGGACGATCGCGCGGGCCAGTACGCCGGAGTCCTCGTCGCTGGCCCGCACCCAGCTCTCGGTGAATGTCGTCGTCAGCCGCGCCGAGCAGTGCGTGATGATCGGGCCGCTGTCGGTGGTGATCAGCTGCAGCAGGTCGGGCTTGGTGTCGCCGGACAGCAGCGAGACGACCAGCGGGTCGGCGGCCGACTCGGTGAAGAAATCCCTGAACCCCTCGAGGAACGCGGCGTAGATGTCGCCGACGTTGCCGACGATCGCCTTCTCGACGGCATCGACGAGGCGGTCGGCGAGCCGCATCGCGTACCCCTGGGCCAGGCCCTGCCGCGAGCCGAACTCGTTGTAGATTGTCTGGCGGCTGATGCCCGCCGCGGTCGCGACGTGCGACAGCGTGATCGACGACCAGTCCCTCGTCGTCAGCAGATCGCGCATGCCGTCGAGAATCGAATCGCGCAGCAGCACCCTCGACGCCTCGGCGTAGGGGATGCGC
>DATEIG010000651.1:0-2350 GCA_035279185.1 Mycobacterium sp. | reverse complement strand
GTCGCCGGTGGCCCACATGGCGCGGTGCTTGGCCACCACCGCCTGATCGACCGTCTCCGCCTGCGCAGTCATGATGTGCTCCTCTCGTCGACTCCAGACTGTGAAGTCCCTGTGAGTAGGGTGCGCCTCACGGCTTCTGTTAGCTAGTAGCAAATCTGTACCGGCGACACCGCCCGGTCGACGAGGCATGTGTATCGCCGCGCCCGCGTGGGGCCTACCCCTGGTACTCCAGGCAGGCTTGCGCGCCGTCGATGACGCCCTCGCGGAAGGCGCGCACCCTGTCGAAGCCCGCGCCTTGGCGTTCGGCGTCACCCTCGGCGCGGAAGACCAGCAGTGCCTTGATTCCCTCGTCGAGGTCGCCGGGCGAGATGTGATAGGTGCTGGTTTCCGGGCGGTTGTAGAGCAGAACGCTCGCGGTGTAACCCCCGGCAAGACAGTCGGCGCGCAGTGTCGCCGTCTTCTCGTCGGACTGGTCGCCCAACCGGGCCAGCGCGGCGCGGCCGTACTGCGTCGCCAACATCGTCGCGACGGCGTAGTCGCCGCCTGCCCGGTAGGCCGCAGGCATGGCGCCTTCGTTGTCCCAACCGACGTAATCGTCTGTGGCACAGTAGATCAGAAAACTGTCGACGGGCTGGCCGTCGCACATCGGCGGGCTGTCCTCGCTGAACGGCTCGAGTCCCTGAACGGGCGGCCACTGTTGGCCGCCGGTCAGTTCCGGGTACAGCTGGGTCCAGTAGTCCTCGAGGTCGTAGGGAACCCCGTTGACGATCTCGTCGTAGGGCGCGTCGCCGCCGCGCGCCTCGTCCTCCGCGTCGTTGAACGGCAACTCGACCACCACCGGGTCGTCGTCGCGGTAGTCCTTGCACGCGGCCAAACCGTTGTCGTAGCCGTCCTGGAACGCGCCGACGCGGTCGAAGCCCGAACCGTGGGCCTGCGGATCGATGTTGACCGTGCCCGGTGTGTCCCTCAGTTCGAGAATGCCCGCGAGCGCGGAGTCGAGGTCGTCGCTGGACACGTCGAACACCCCGTCGTCCTGGACGTGTTTCGACCACGCGCCAGCGAAGCAGTCGGCCTGCAACTCCCTCGTCACCGTCCTCGCCGTGAAGTTGGAGCGGGCTTGGACTGCGTGGCCGTACTCGTGGGCCAGCACCACCGGAATCGCGAAGTCGCCGAAGTTCTCCCTCAGTCCCGGGAGAAGCCCTTCGGCGTCCCACGCGACGACGTCTTCCGTCTTGCAGTAGTACGCATTGCCTGCGACCTCCGACGCATCGCTCGCACAGGGTGGCGGGGCGTCGGCGGATGGCATCACAGCAAAGAATCCACCCTTGACGGGCTGATACTCGTCGCCGTACAGGCCGGGATACTCCGCGCCCCAGAACCGCTCGAGGTCAGCGATCGCCTCGATGGCGAGTTTGTTCACCGGGTCGGAGGCGTCTCCGGTGATCTCGATGCCGGAGGTGTCGGGCCGGGCTTGCTTCTCAGCATCGGGCAGCTCGGGCTTCGGACCGCCGCACGCCGCCAGGAGCAAAACGCAACCCACGGCTGACCACCGTCGCATGTGCATCGGCAAACACTAGCGGCCAAGATCAGAATTCACGGCGTTTCTCTACACCGCCGTCGTGCGGGACCGCCACAATGGGGTGTTCCCGGCGGAGGAGAAGATGTTGGCATGAGCACGACAGACGCGGACCTTGTCGACGGCGTCCCCCGCAGCCGCATCGTCGTGGCATCCATGGTCGGCACCACGATCGAGTTCTACGACTTCTACATCTACGCCACGGCGGCGGTGGCGGTGTTCCCTCACCTCTTCTTCCCCAAGGGGAACCCCACCACGGCGCTGTTGGCGTCGCTGGCCACGTTTGGCCTGGCGTTCGTCGCGCGGCCGCTGGGGTCGATCCTGTTCGGCCACTTCGGCGATCGCGTCGGCCGCAAGGCGACGTTGATCGGGTCCCTGCTGACGATGGGTATCGCGACGTTCTTGATCGGCCTGCTGCCCACCTACCACCAGGTGGGTCTGCTCGCGCCCGCGCTTCTCGCGGTGATGCGGTTCAGCCAGGGTCTCGCGCTCGGCGGCGAATGGAGCGGCGCGGCGCTGTTGGCCACCGAGACGGCCAAGCCCGGGAAGCGCGGATGGGCCGCGATGTGGCCACAGCTGGGTGCACCCTTCGGCTTCTTCCTCGCCAACGGCATGTTCCTGCTCATCGTCTTGTGGCTCAGTCACAACAACGCCCAACCCGACCTCGACGGCGCCTTCTTGACGTGGGGCTGGCGTATCCCGTTCCTGCTGAGCATCGTGATGGTGGCGATCGGGCTCTACGTGCGGCTGCGGCTGACCGAGACGCCGGTGTTC
>DATEIG010000650.1:0-3160 GCA_035279185.1 Mycobacterium sp. | reverse complement strand
GTCTCCGAGACCGAGACCCGCACGCAGTCGGCCGTCGCGCTGCTGGTGGACACCAGCTTCTCGATGGTGATGGAGAACCGCTGGTTGCCGATGAAGCGGACCGCGCTGGCGCTCAACCATCTGGTGAGCACCCGGTTCCGGTCGGATGCGTTGCAGATCATCGCTTTTGGCCGCTATGCGCGGACGGTGACGCCGGCGGAGTTGACCGGCTTGGAGGGCGTTTACGAGCAGGGCACGAACCTGCATCATGCGCTGGCGTTGGCTGGCCGACATCTGCGTCGTCACCCGAATGCGCAACCGGTGGTGCTGATCGTCACCGACGGTGAGCCGACCGCGCACCTGGAGAATTGGGGCGACGGCGACGGCACGTCGGTTTTCTTCGACTATCCGCCGCATCCGCGGACGATCGCCCACACCGTGAAGGGCCTGGACGAAATGGCCCGCCTCGGTGCGCAGATCACGATCTTCCGGCTCGGGAACGACCCTGGCCTGGCGCGGTTCATCGATCAGGTCGCGCGGCGTGTCGAGGGGCGCGTTGTCGTGCCGGATCTCGACGGATTGGGTGCCGCGGTCGTCGGTGACTACCTGAGGTCGCGTCGCAGGCGCTGAGGGTCGCTGTCCCTTCCAGGACTACACCACGGTGGCAGGCACACCGTTTCTGTTCACGAAGGTGTGTCCGTCGGCGGTCGAAATGCCGCCGGGCGTCACCCACCGGGCACCGTCGAAGCGGAACGTGTCGCGGGCCGAATAGTCACCCATCGTGAAGCAGTCGGGGCCGCAGTCGTACGCCACGGTCACGTCCGCTGTGGCGCCGTCGCTCCAGTAGAAGGTGTGCGGTCCCTCCGTGATCGGTGCCTGCTCGGCGGAGGCCAGCGGTGCCAGGGCGAGTCCGGTGACGGCGAGGGCCGCCAGGGTGAGTGCGATCTTCTTCATGAGTTCCTCCCGACTATGGGCCGGCGTCCTCTGTGCCGACAGATTGAATCTAAGTGCAGGCCGACGATTCACCCGGCGAATTTCACAGCGAATTGTCAGCTGATTGCAGGGGGAAGGATTCAAGGTCGGTGAGCAGCACTGATACAGCAGTACTGCGTGAAAAATGCTGACCGAAAATCGTCCACCATCGACTGATGGCTAAGTGTTCCGCGTAGCCTGGCGAGGCTCCAACGCCGCTACGGGTCGTCCGGTTCGGTGCCGTGCGCGTCGCGCCTGTCGGCCTCGTAGAGTTCCCACAAAAGCTCTTCGGGGTGGTGGGCACGGTTGATTTCGTAGGGGCTGGTGCCGTCGCTGTAGGCGAGCCGCCCTTCGTCGGTGACCTTCGTTTGCAGTAGGCCTTTGGTGATCATGGTGTGGTCGGGTCCGCAGTCGAACCACAGGCTGTCGGCGTCCGTTCCGCCGCCTGCTGCCCATGCCGGGTCGTGATTCACCTCGCAGTCATAGCCACACGCGGTGCAGTTGGGCCGGGTGCACCCGCGGTCGCGACCGTGGCAGATGATGCGTTGGTCTGCGGTGGCGATGCGTTTGGTGCGCCCGAGGTACAGGGGCCGATTGCTGTGGTCTTCGAACACCGCCAGGTAATGAATTGAGTTGGCGGCCATGCGGATCAGGTCGCGCATCGGGAGCATCGAGCCGCCGCCGGTGCGTGCGGGAGGTGGCATCGGGATGCTCGGGTCGTTGACCGCCTGGGCAGCCTGATTCAGCTCGCCCAGCGTCGTGGTGGCGATGACGGTGACCGGCAGCCCGCGGTGCTGCCCGAACGTGCCTGCCGAGAAGGCCTCGCGCAGGGCGAGTTTCAGGGCTTCGTGAAGGCGTTGCGCCGGTGTGCGATTGTCAGGCTCCTCGTCGACCAGGCCGGAGGAGTCGTCGTCGGAGACGTCAACGACTCCATCGGACGGCAGTTCGGTTTCGTCGTCGGCTGAGGCGTCGGTCGCGCCGGCGAACTCGGCCTCGGTGCTGACATCCTCGTCGACGGACGGCGCGGCTTCGGCGCTGACGTCGTCGACGTCGGTGTTCGGCGCGTCGCCGTCGATAGGCATCTCGAGCTGTTCACCGTCGCAGTTCTTGCGGCTGCGGCGACGGCGTCGGGAGACGGCCCCGGCGACTTCGAGATAGCCGCGCATCTCGGGGTCCACCCACCCGTGAACACGGCTCAAGCCGTCGGGTCCTTGTGGGCCCACGGTGATTCCGCAGAGTTTTTGGCGGTCCTTCTCGTCGAGGGTGCCGTCGGGGTTCAGGTAAGCGGTGATGCCCTTGCCGACCTTTTCGACGAACTGGGCGTCCTGCTTTTTGGCGTGGCGCACAAGGATCTTTTCCGCGATCTCTTTCCTGTCCGCCGGTACGGACGACGGCAGTGTCTTGAGCGCCGCGCAGACCGCGGAGACATGACTGTCATCGATGTCGCCGTCGATGACGGCGACGGCGACCTCCGGAAGTTCTGGGGGAAGTTCGGGTCCCGTGAGGCTGCGACGCGGCCGAATTCGGCCGGCCAGCTTGATCCGCCGCTGGACTTCGCCACCGTTGATGCGCAGCCGCTTCCACAGCAGTTTGGAGATGACGGTGCCTCGGGGGAGGTCGGGGTCCTCGGGTCCGTCGGGCGGTTCGGTGAGTTCGCCGAAGAAGCGGTACATCTGGCCGCGGTTGATCCGGTGTTGGTGTTCGAGCCGTTCGGCGACGCGGATGCGGTACGCGTTGCCGACCGAGTCCGAGCAGGCCGCGCGCAGCCGGGCGTAACCGGCGTCGACCGCATCGAGTGCGGCGCCGATCTCGTCTTGCTGCAGCAACTTCATGCCGTCGACGGTATTCGAACATGTGTTCTATCCGCCACGCCTGATCAGCGATCTGTGGATAAACCCGCCACTGTGGATGAACGGCCGCCCTGACCGCTTATGTACCCTCACGGCCATGCCCGACGACGCGCGCGCCGACGCCGAAACCGACGACGACGGTCGCGTCTTCACCGGCCTCGGCATCGCGTCCGCGGTGCTCGGCCTGGTGTCGGTCGCCGCCGTCGTGCTGGCGGTGATCATCTGGTCGGGCCACAGGGCCGACGCCGACGAGCGGGTGTATCAGACCCGGGTGCTCAACGCCGCCGCCGACTGGACCACCGTCCTGATCAACATGAACTCCGGCGACATCGACGCCAGCCTCCAGAAGCTGCACGACG
>DATEIG010000649.1:0-2183 GCA_035279185.1 Mycobacterium sp. | reverse complement strand
AGAAGCGCCTGCCTGATCTCCTGACGGCTGAAGAACCCTTCGCCACCGCGGACCTGGAACGCGACGCCCGCCTCGGTCAACGCCTCCTCGTAGGTCTCCGACTGCGCGTTGATCCGATACAGCACAGCGATTTCCGATGCGGGAGTGCCGTTCTCGATGAGCCGAGTGATCTTCTTCGCCACCGACGCGGCCTCGGCGACCTCGTCGCTGTGTTCGGAAAAGGTGGGCGTGGGCCCGGGATCGCGTTGGCCGACGAGGTGCAGCCTGCTGCCCGCCACCCGGCCGCGCGCGGCGGCGATGACCTGGTTGGCGAGCGACACCACCTGCGGCGTGGACCGGTAGTCGCGTTCCAGCCGCACCACCGCGGCGTCGGGGAAGCGCCGCGAGAAGTCGAGCAGATACTGCGGGGTGGCGCCGGTAAATGAATAGATGGTCTGGTTCGCGTCGCCGACCACCGTCAGGTCGTCGCGCTCGCCGAGCCACGCGTCTAGCACCCGCTGCTGCAGCGGTGTGACGTCCTGATACTCGTCAACGACGAAGCAGCGGTACCGGGCGCGGAACTCCTCGGCCACCGCGGCGTCGTTCTCGATGGCGCCCGCCGTGTGCAGCAGCAGGTCGTCGAAGTCGAGCAGTGCGACGTCGGCGCGGGCCTTGAGTTTCTCGTAGCCGGTGTAGACGCCTGCGACCTTCGCCGCGTCCAGCGGGATGTCGCGGCCGGCCTTGGCGACCGCGACCGGATAGTCCTCGGGGCTGATCAGCGACGCCTTGGCCCACTCGATCTCACCGGCGAGGTCACGGACGTCGTCGGTGCCGACCTGCAGCCCGGCCCGGCTGGCGGCCTGCGCGACCACCGAGAACTTGCTGTCGAGCAGTTGCCATCCGGTGTCGCCGACCACCCGCGGCCAGAAGTACCGCAACTGACGTCGCGCTGCGGCGTGGAACGTCATCGCCTGCACCGAGCCGGTGCCCGAGCCGTCGTCGAGCGCGCGCAGCCTGCTGCGCATCTCACCGGCGGCGCGTTGCGTGAACGTCACCGCCAGCACCTGCCCCGCCGCGACGTGCCCGGCCGTCACCAGATGCGCGATGCGGCGGGTGATCGTCCTGGTCTTGCCGGTGCCCGCACCCGCGAGCACACACACCGGCCCGCGCGGGGCCAGCACCGCCTCGCGCTGCTCGTCGTCGAGCTCGTCGAGGTGCGAGCGCGCGGCGACGGACATGGGCACCATCATGGCAGGGCCGCCCGACATCGCCGGTGAGCGTGAGGCGCGTCGCACGGGATCGATTTGGGCAATTTCGGCGGCCCCGGTTACGTTGAAAGCCTTATGACTGCTCAGCTCACCATGTACACCACGTCGTGGTGTGGCTACTGCTCGAGGCTCAAGACCGCGCTGAAAGCGGAGGGCATCGCCTACGCCGAGATCGACATCGAAAGCGACCCGGACGCTGCGGAATTCGTGATGTCGGTCAACCGGGGCAACCAGACGGTGCCGACGGTGAAATTTGCCGACGGGTCCACGATGACCAACCCGAGCGCGCGCGACGTCAAGAAGAAGCTCGGCTGACGCCAACTTCTCTCGCGCCCAGATCGACGAAATGGCGCGCTCTTCTCGCACAAATGCGCCCAAGTGTTGGTTTGGGCGTTAGAGGGCTGCCCAGGATTCGATGATCTCCCGGGCGATCGAGATCGAACCCGGCAGCAGAAGCCGTGAATCGGAGTCGCTGCTCCAGTCGCCGTGCTCAAGCGCTTCGCGGATCTCGGCGCGGGTGAACCATGCGGCCTCCGCGATCTCGCCGTCATGGAAGGCGAACTCCTGGTCGGGGTCGCCGATCGCGTGGAAGCCGACCATCAGCGAGCGCGGGAACGGCCACGGCTGACTGCCGAGATAGGTCACGTCGCGCACCGTCAGCCCGATCTCCTCGGCGATCTCGCGCTCCACGCACGCCTCGAACGACTCGCCCGCCTCGACGAAGCCGGCCAGCAGCGAGAACAGCCGCTCCGGCCAGACGGTCTGACGGGCCAGCACGGCGCGGTCGTGGCCGTCGTGGACCAGACAGATCACGGCCGGGTCGATCCGCGGGAACTCCTCGTGGCGGTTGACCTGATTTACCCGTGACCACCCGCCCTTGATCGGCTTGGTCGGCGCCCCGTCGATCGCGCTGAACCGCGCGCTGTCGTGCCAGTT
>DATEIG010000648.1:0-3379 GCA_035279185.1 Mycobacterium sp. | reverse complement strand
GCGGTGGCGTACTCCGGGTGGCTGCCGACGTCGAGGTACAACCGCGCGCCGTTGCGGAGGAAGACGTTGGAGCTGCGGCCCCACGACACCACACGGCGAAACAGGTAACGCGCGACCTCGTCGGGGCTCAGCCGCCGATGCCCATGAAAGGTGCAGGTCACACCGAATTCCGTCTCGATGCCCATGATCCTTCGCTGCACCTCATCGAGCTTACGGGGTGGTTCGGATTCGCGGCGCATCAGCCGCGCCGACCACCCCAGCTTTTGCGGGCCCACCGCAACCGTCCGCGCGGCGGCACCGAGGACTCGGTCGAAAATGCAACGCCGCCGATCCACTGACACCCGTGCCCTCTGCGGTCGCCTCGAGCCCCGAGGACCCGCCCGGCAAACCGTAGATCTATTGACGTCAACGACAATATATGTCTAGTTTTGTACCAACCTCCCGCCGTCCAGCAGGAGACGCGGTGCTGGTGACCGTCTTCGACGGAAGGATGGCCATGCGCGCTTTCGACAGCAACGCCGGTGGAGACCACGCCCTCGCTGACGGCAATGACACCAACACGATGCGTCGCTGGTTTCAGGCGGGCGCCGTGGCTGCAGGCGTGGGTACGGCGGCGTTGTTCGCCCCGGCACTGCCGATCGCCTTGGCCGACGACACATCGACTACCGCCGACGCATCTGATGCCGAATCCCCTGACGGCTCTGCTGCGTCTTCCGATGCGGACCGTGCGCTGAGCACCGCCTCAGGCACCAAATCGCCGTTCACCCATCGCGCACGACGGCCCGTCGCCACGTTCAGCGCGCAGGGCATCGTCACCACGGTCACGCCTCGTACCCGGCTCGACGACGTCGACAAGCTGCCGTCTCAGATCCGCTCGGCGCTGACCCGGCGTTCCACGAACATTGGCGCCGCCACCCCCAGCCGTCCCCATTGGGAAGATCGTCAACGCGATGAGGGCCTGCCCGCGGTAAGTCGTAGCCGCGCAACGCCGGGTGGTGCGGTGCGACAGCCGTCGCACCCGGCACACACAGTCAAAACGAGGGAATTCGACGCCGAGTCGCTGAGCACAGCGCCCACGGCCCGTGAACCGGCGCCGTTTGAAGCCGCGGCGTCGAAGGCTTCGGCCGTCAGCCGCTTCCTTGCGCGCAGACCGACAACCGAACAGGTAACCCCGGCGGCTACAGCCAACGACCCCAACCGGCTTGCTGCGAATTCGGACGCCAAGCCGTATCCACCGGCCGTGACGGCAACTGTGACAGTCCGCGCCATAGTCACCGACATCCTGAATTGGACAAGGCCCGGCACACCCACGCCCGATGTGCCGCTGCCCACGACGCCGCTCAACGACCTTGTCGCCGGAGCGTGGATCGCGGTCAGGCGTGCGCATTACACATTCTTCAATTCCGTCCCCACGGCCACACCCGAGGTCATCGGCAGGAACACCGATACAGGAGAGATCAGAGGCTCCGTCGGCGCCAAGGACGCCGACGGCGACAAGCTGACCTATGGCATCGTCACGGATGTCAAGAACGGCACGTTGGAGCTTCACGGCGACGGCACGTACACCTACACACCGAACGCGGCTTTGGCTCATTCGGGCGGAGTCGATTCGGTGACCTTCTCGATCGACGACGCGGCGGCCAACCCGTGGCACGTGCACGGACCGAGGGGCCTGCTCACTCCCGAGCGTCCCACCACCGTCACGGTGGAGATCGTCGTTCCGAAGATCACCAATCAGGCTCCTGTGGCGCCGACCGCAGTCGATGGCCCCGACCCCGACGTCGACGGCACGGTGACCGGAACCATCGGCGCGACCGACGCCAACAAGGATCCGCTGACCTATACGGTCACCAGCGCTCCGAAGAACGGCACCGTGACACTGGCCGGAAACACCTACGTCTACAAGCCGACTCCAGACGCACGCCATGCCGCCGCGGCCGACGACGCGAAGCCCGAAGACAAGGTCGATACCTTCGCCATCACCACGGCAGATGGCTACGGGGGCACCGTCGTCACCACGGTCGTGGTCGACATCAAGCCGACGAACTCCGCTCCCACCGTGACGACGCCGATCGCGGTGACCACGACTCCAACGACGTACCAGCGCATTCTGATAACACCCGGCGGCTCCGTTTCGGTATTCGTGACCAACGGCGACGTGGTGATAGCCCCCACGGTCACAGACGACGACGACGATCAGGTGACGGTTACCGCCACGATCAGGGATCCGAAATGGGGCACAGTCTCCACTACGACCGACGGGACGATCATCTACACACCCTCCAAAGACGCTCGCACATCCGTCGCGGCAGGCCCGGCGACTCCCACGAATCCGATCCCACGCACAGAGCTCGTCACACTCACATTCGACGACGGCCACGGCGGGGTCACCACCGAAGAGGTCACGATCAACGTCAACAATTACTTGGCTTGGTCCGCGGAGGGATCGCTGACCCTTCAGCAATCCCCCATCGACGTCAGCGGACTCAGCGAGACCCAACCCGAGCTGAAGATCGGCGGTCTGTCGCAGTTCGTCGGCGATTCCGATCTCAAAGACACCTCGCTCGTCTATCGCGATGGCCATGTGTTCTTCAGGACGACGGCAGGAGTCGAATACGACCTGGGCCCGGCATCCAGCTTCAACCAGGTCGCGATAACCAAGCCGGTTGAGGCCGACCAGAAGCCCGTGGTGACCACCTACCTGAACAGCCAGCTGCAGACGCTTGTCGTCATCCCGCTTGAAGACTGGGTCTGACCACCTGTACCCGATAGACACCAGCCGGCCCGAGAATGGGTGAACCGGCGAAACACGCCTGTGGATAACGACAGCGCCACAGCCCGCTGATTTGCGAGCATGAGGCATGGGGGGAAACACAGAGGTCGACCTCGATGCCCTGAGGGCCGTCGCCGACCATGTCACACAGGCCGCCGATGCGATCGCTGAGAGTCATTGGCCCGCAATGCCCTCGGACGAGCTCGCCGGTTCGACGGTCGGCGCTCTGCCTGCGCCCGATCTGATTGCGGCGAAGCTGACCGACGTCATCGCGAACATGCGTGGATGGGCGGTCGCCGCCCGCATGGCCGCCGACGCCTTCGAGCGGGCCGACAGCCGCAGCGCCGACCGCTTTCCGCCGCGGTGAGCAGGCTGACCGTCGCTCAGGCGCAGGCATGGAACCCTGACGCGCTGCGCGACACCGCCGACGAATGGGATGCCGCCGCGGCCGATCTGCGCAGTCGCGTCGACGGCGTCGTCCTGGCGATCGAGGGCAGCCGCGACTTCTGGACGGGGTCGGCCGCCGATGCGGCCCGCGGCCGCGGCGCGACCATCTCGGCAGATGGCGCGCTGGCGACGCGGTGTCTCATCACCGCCGCCGTCGCC
>DATEIG010000647.1:0-4561 GCA_035279185.1 Mycobacterium sp. | reverse complement strand
GTCCACGCTCGGCGACCCGATCAGCGACGCCGCGCTGATGTGCGTGTACCGCCATCCGCTGTTCAACGTGATCCATGCGAGCTCGGCGTGGGCGTCGGACAAGATGCCGGAGGCCGACGACCTCGCGAACCGGTATTCGCTCGCCGCCGAACAGCCTCTGGACAACTGGGACTTCTACATGGCGCTCGGGTACTTCAAGGTCGCAATAATCGCGGCGGGTATCGCGTTCCGGGCCAGGATGGGCGGCGGTGTGGCGGCCGACACCGGCGACGTCGACCGGGCCGTCGGGCCGTTGATGGCTGAGGGCTTGCGCGCGCTCGGCAAGTGACGCGAGCGCCCACTCAGCCGGCGGCGGGCTGCTTCGTCAGCACGGTGTACAGCTCGGCGATGAGGTCGTCGCGGACGATGGCGACGTCGAAGCCCGACACCTGCGGCGTGGGATCACCGTCGGCCACCAGATGCCATGCCAGGAAGCCGAAGCCGGTCGTCTGGTGCACGGCGCCGTCGGCGACGAAGCGGAGCGGGCCGAGCGTGCCCTGTAGAGCCGCTGCCTTCTCGTCGAGCGCGTCGCGTCCGACGGTGACGCCGTCGTCGTCGGACCAGCGGACGTCGGAAGCGTAGATCCGCTCGACGGCCGCCCGCCGTCGC
Organism: Mycobacterium sp.; assembly: GCA_035279185.1. Lineage (GTDB taxonomy): Bacteria > Actinomycetota > Actinomycetes > Mycobacteriales > Mycobacteriaceae > Mycobacterium. Next base: position 3,913 of record DATEIG010000647.1, on the reverse strand, counting down.
TCGGTGTCGCGTTCGTCGAACACCTCCAGCAGGTTGCCCATCATGAGCTGGTGGATGGTCTGTGTCATGAAGCTCTCCTCATTGCGTGATACGTCAACAAACGGTGATGATGAGCGTTATGGCCCAGAGAATCTGGCTCACCGCCACCCAGCAGCGGACCTGGCTGAACTATATGCAGGTCTACCACCGGCTGGAGTACGAGATGAACCGCCAACTGCAGGCGGACTCGGGGATATCGCTCGCCGAGTACACGGTCATGAACGCTCTGTCGATCGAGCCGGGACGCCGGTTGCAGTCGAGCAGGCTGGCCACCCGGATCGGCTGGGAGCGCAGCAGGCTCTCGCATCAGTTGCGTCGCATGGAAAGCCGGCGGCTCGTTGAACGGATCGCCTCGAAGACCGACGGCCGCGCCACCGACGCGAAGCTGACGCCGCAGGGTTGGCGGCTTCTGCGGTCGGCGGCGCCCAAGCACGTCGCATGGGTGCGCACGATCTTCTTCTCCGACCTCGACGACGCTTCGGCCGACACGCTCGCCGACCTCCTGGGCGAGGTCTTCGAGACGATCCTGCGCAAGGGGACCCTGCCGCGGCCCGACTGACCTACCCGATTCCCACCTCGCCGCCGTCGGCGACGAGTTCGGTGCCCGTCATGAAGCTGCTCGCATCCGAGGCGAGAAAGGCCACGGTGGAGGCGATCTCGTCGGGGTGTGCGACCCGCTTCATCGGCACCCCGTCGGCCATCTGGGCGAGCAACTCCGTCTCGCCGCCAGCGGGCGCCAGCCCTACCAGTCCCGGGGTCTCGACCGGTCCGGGCACCAGGACGTTCACCCGGATATTGCGGTCGACCAGTTCGACGGCCATGGTCCGGCCGAGGGAACGCACAGCGGCCTTCGATGCGGCATACAGGCCGAACGCAGGCGTGCCCTTCGACGCCGCGGTTGATCCGGACAGGATGATCGAGGCGCCGGGGTTGAGCAGCGGCAGCACCTTCTGCACGGTGAAGAGTGTGCCGCCGACGTTGCGGTTGAAGGTGTCGAGATAGTCCTCGACGGTGACCTCGGCGACCGTCGCGAACTCGCCGCCGCCCGCATTGGTGAAGACAACGTCGAGGCCGTGCCCGTGTGCGCTGATCGCGTCGACGACCGAGTCGATGTCGTCGAATTTACTGACGTCACTGACCACACCTCTGGCACCGGAGCCTATCTGCGCGACGGCCTCGTCGAGGCGTTGCTGACTGCGCCCGGTGATGAAGACATGTGCGCCTTCTGCGGCCAGCCGTCGTGCCGCCGCCAACCCGATGCCCGACGTTCCGCCGGTCACCAGAGCGACCTTGTTCTGTACCACGCCCATGGCGTCCGCCTCCTCACCCGTTACGTGATTCATCACATAAATCGAAGCCTACTGCATTTACGTGACACATCAACCAAAGGTGGGCGGCTTACATTCCGCGGCGGGGAACGCCGAGTTCAAGGGCTCTTAGATGCGAGCCTTGAGGTTCTTCTTGGCGGCTCGGCGGAGCTGGACGATGCGGACGGTGCCGACGGCCACCGTCAGAAGGCCACCGCCGACCGCCGACAGCAGGATCGCGACGCCCAGCGGCAGGTTCCAGTTCCATCCGAAGAAGTTGATGGTGATCGAGTTGGTGTTCTGCATGATGAACACCAACAGCAGGATCAGGATCAAGAACCCGCCGATCAACGCCGACCACAGAGCCGCCGCGCGGGTGAAATGGACCGCGTTCCGCGGCGGAGGCGCCGGCTCGGTGGGCACGCCGGCAACATCGCCCGCCGGCGGGGGCACCGGCTCGCCGGGGAGCGGCGTCGCTCCCAGGGGTCGGTCGGGCACAGACGATTCGCTGGTCATGGGTCCATCTTTGCCCTTTCAGGACACGAATGAAACAAACCGTCACTATCAGCCTGATTACAAAGCGCGGCGGGTGGCCGCGCATGTCGATAGGGTCCGGGGAAGTCATGCGCCGAGAGGACTTTGGGTATGTCGAGCGGTATGTCGAAGACACAGACGAGCTATCTGGCGGTTCTCGCTGCGGTATTTGCCCTGATCGCGACGGCTTGCGGCAGTTCGAACCCGCTGGGCGGCGGTGAGATCTCCGGCGATCTGAAGTCGATCAAGGTCGGCTCGGCCGACTTCACCGAGTCCAAGATCATCGCCGAGCTCTACGCGCAAGCGCTGGAGGCGAACGGCTTCACGATCACCCGCCAGTTCGGCATCGGCAGCCGCGAGACGTACATCCCTGCGGTGCAGGACCATTCGATCGACCTGATCCCCGAGTACACCGGCAACCTGCTGCAGTACTTCGACAAGGACACCCCCGCCACCACTTCTGATGCGGTGCTGCTGGGACTGCTCAAGGCCCTGCCGGGCGATCTGTCGATCCTGTATCCGTCGCCGGCTGAGGACAAGGACACGCTCGCGGTCACCGAGGCGACCGCGCAGCGGTTGAACCTCAAGTCGATCGCCGATCTGGCCAAGGACTCCGCACAGGTGAAAGTGGGTGCGCCGTCGGAGTTCCAGACGCGGGTGACGGGCCTGGTCGGGCTCAAGGAGAAGTACGGCCTCGACATCGCGCCCGCCAACTTCATCGCGATCAGCGACGGCGGCGGCCCTGCCACCGTCAAGGCGCTGACCGACAACACCGTCACCGCCGCCAACATCTTCAGCACGTCGCCCTCCATCGAACAGAACAGGCTCGTTCCCCTGGAGGACCCGAAGAATGTGTTCCTCGCCGCGAACGTCGTGCCGCTGGTGGCGTCGCAGAAGATGTCGAACGAACTCAAGACCGTGCTCGATGCCGTCAGCGCCAAGCTGACCACCGAGGCGCTGATCGACCTGAACACCGCGGTGGAGGGCAACCAGGGCGTCGACCCTGACGAAGCCGCGGAGAAGTGGATCAAGGACAACGGCTTCGACAAGCCCATCCAGAAGTGAGCCGCATGATCACCTTTGAGAACGTCACCAAGAAGTACCCGGACGGCACCGTCGCGGTCGACGACCTGACGCTCGAAGTCCCCGAAGGCACGCTGACTGTCTTCGTCGGGCCCTCGGGCTGCGGCAAGACGACGTCGATGCGGATGATCAACCGGATGATCGATCCCACGTCGGGCACGCTGACGGTCAACGGCGAGGACGTCACCAAGGTCGACCCCGTCAAGCTGCGGCTGGGGATCGGCTATGTGATCCAGAGTGCCGGGCTGATGCCGCATCTCCGCGTCGTCGACAACGTCGCCACCGTGCCGGTGCTGCGCGGCGAGTCCCGGCGCAGCGCGCGCAAAGCCGCGATCGGGGTGATGGAGCGCGTCGGCCTCGATCCGAAACTCGCCGACCGGTATCCCGCCCAGCTGTCGGGTGGTCAGCAGCAGCGCGTCGGCGTGGCGCGAGCCCTGGCAGCTGATCCGCCGATCCTGTTGATGGACGAACCGTTCAGCGCCGTCGACCCGGTCGTGAGGGAGGATCTGCAGACCGAAATCCTGCGTCTGCAAAGCGAATTGCGCAAGACCATCGTGTTCGTCACCCACGACATCGACGAGGCGGTCAAGCTCGGCGACAAGGTCGCGGTGTTCGGCCGTGGCGGGGTGCTGCAGCAGTACGCCGACCCGCAGTTCGTGTTGTCCAACCCCGCGAACGAACTCGTGTCGGGCTTCGTCGGCGCCGACCGCGGCTACCGCGGCCTGCAGTTCTTCCACGCGACGGGGTTGCCGCTACACGAGGTCAGGTCGGTACCTGAAGGAGAGGTCGACGCACTGAACCTCGGCCCGCAGGAGTGGGCGCTGGTCATCAAGGACGGCAAGCCGTTCGCGTGGATCAACGCCGACGGCGTCGACGTCCACCGCAAGGGCAGCTCGCTCTACGACAGCACCGTCGGCGGCGGATCGTTCTTCCGTCCCGACGGCACGCTG
>DATEIG010000646.1:0-8139 GCA_035279185.1 Mycobacterium sp. | reverse complement strand
CGCGGCCAGCGGAGATCGTCGGATGTCGAGTTTCTGCTGGCTGGCCAGTATGTCCATCGCCAACCTGGCGTAGATCATCTGGCTGGTGATCGCCATCTGGCTGCGGCTGTGGCTGATGAACGTGATGAACCAGGTGATCAGCGTGGTGAACCGGTTCTTGAAGCCGACCAGGTACACAAGGTGCAGCACCAACCAGGCCAGCCACGCGATGAACCCGCCGAACTCGATTTTGCCGACCTTGGTGACGGCGCTGAACCGCGAGATGGTCGCCATGCTGCCCTTGTCGAAGTACTTGAAGGGCTTGCGGGCGGCCGGATCGTCGCGACCCGCGAGTTCGCGCTTGATGAGGTTGGTCGCGTACTTGGCGCCCTGTAGCGCACCCTGCGCCATACCGGGGACGCCTGGGACGGACATCAAATCGCCGACGACGAAGACGTTGGGGAAGCCCTTGACGGTCAGGTCCGGCTCCACCTCCACGCGGCCGGCGCGGTCGATCTCGGTGCCCTCTGACTGGTCGGCGATCACCTTTCCGAGCGGGCTGGCCTGCACACCTGCTGACCACACCTTGCATGCGCACTCGATGCGCTCCTCGCCGCCCTCCTTGTGCTTGACCTTGACGCCCATGTAGTCGACGTCGGTCACCAGCGAGTTGAGCCTGATCTCGACGCCCATCTTCTCCAGCCGACGCTGCGCCTGCGCGCCGAGCTTCGGGCCCATCGGAGCCATCACCACGTCTCCGCCCTCGACCAGGATGACGCGGCAGTCCGTGGGCTGGCAGATACGAAACGCTCCTGCCAGCGTGCGGGTGGCCAGTTCGGCGATCTGGCCGGCCAGCTCGACGCCCGTTGGGCCGCCGCCCACGACGACGAACGTCAGCCTGCGTTCCCGCTCCGCGGGGTCGGTCGTCACTTCGGCGGCCTCGAACGCGCCGAGGATGCGGCCGCGCAGCTCCAGCGCGTCGTCGATGGTCTTCATCCCGGGCGCGAAGGTCGCGAACTGGTCGTTGCCGAAGTAGGACTGCTGCGATCCGGCCGCGACGATCAGGCTGTCGAAGGGCACGACGGTCTCCATCGTCATCAGCTTCGAGGTCACCGTCCGCGCGGCCAGGTCGATGTTCTCCACCTCGCCGAGCAGCACCTGGACGTTCTTCTGCTTGCGCAGCACCAGCCGGGTGGTCGGCGCGATCTCGCCTTCGGACAGGATGCCGGTCGCCACCTGGTAGAGCAGCGGCTGGAAGAGGTGACTCGTCGTCTTGGAGATCAGTGTGACGTCGACGTCGGCGCGCTTGAGGCGCTTGGCGGCTTCCAGTCCGCCGAAACCAGATCCGATGATGACGACACGATGGCGCCCGGCTCGATCGTTCATTGTGTTTCCTCCCCCTTGTAGCAGCGAGGAAACGATAACCGGATCAGGTCAGACGCGGGTGAACCACTTGGTCTTGATGCGCCAGGAATGCGCCGACGCGAGCGCGAATCCGGCACCGCACAGGCAGGCGAAGACCCAGACCATGGTGCTCCCGACGGCGGTCTGGAACGACGGCACGAAGGCGGTGACGATGCGGACGACGCAGGCCATGATGCCCGCGACCGAGGAGGCCAGGTAGAAGTTGGCGATCGTGCGAGACCGCGGGTCGCGCCGCAGCACGAGGGTGGCGCGGATGCCGTAGACCAGCAGGTACATCAGCGTGCCGCAGAGCAGCAGCCAGTAGAGGTTCAACCAGAAGTCGGTCGGCACGGTGAAGAAGTCCGGCGCGTAGATGCGGGCGCCGTTACCGACGGAGAACGTGACCAGCAGGACGGGAATGCAGATGGTGGCGGGCCGCTCGACGTACTGCTTGAACGAGCGCTGCATCGCCTCGTCGTCGGCCAGCCTGCCCAGAGTGTTGTAGACGATGGCCGACGCCGCCACGATGTAGCAGTCGTGGCCGAGGTAGTCCTCGAGGTTCCACTTGCCGGTGAGCGCGTGCAGCCAGTGCCCGACCGTTTCCGAGGCCAGGGGAGACATCAGCAGCACGGCAAGACCTTGCAGTGCGATGTTGAGTGTCGCCGCAACCTCCCAGCGGCACGTCCACGTCACACGGCGAATCCACAGACTCCACCCGATACATGCGATCGTGATCGCGAGGAGTGTTGCGAGGGCCATCTGCTTTGCCTTTGCGCTGAATCGGTGCCTTCAGATTCTACAGTGGCGGGGCGTCCTGGCGAGGCTTCATCTCAGATAGCTTCTGCGGGCGTACACGTCGCGTTTCCACCGTTGCCACCGCGACACCGGCGGATTCGAAGTAGCTCTGCACTTCCTGATGGCTCATCAAGCCAAACCGGACCTGCAGGTCGGGGTAACTGAGGCCGAAGCGGTCGGCCACCCTGCGCAATTCTTCGGCGTCCGGGTAGAACTCTTCTTTGATCCGCCGGTAATACGTGCTGCTAGACACGCCGAGCGCGTCGTAGATGTCCTTCGAATCGACGTCTCCGTCGAGAAGGTAGTCGAGCAGGGCCTTTAGCTGACGGCCGTTCTCATCTGTACGAGGCACGTCATAACTGTAACGCGTTCTCCCGGAAATGGGCAGTGCCAATCGAATGCCGGAAAGGGTTGCTGATATTGACGCAGGTGTCACACTTTTGGGAGATGTCTCCCATTTCTGGGACAGTCGAAGTACTGTTAGCTCCATGTTGATCGCAGAATTTGCCAGCAGCCCCCTGAGTATCGCCGATCATGAGACTTCAGACGCACCCGTTGCCGCCGATCTCGCCAAGGTTTCCGCCCCTCTGGACAGCACACTGACCGCCGAACTCGACGGCGCGCAGTGGTATCTCGGCGTTGCCGGCGAGGAGATCCTCCTCGCGGCGCTCGGCCTCGCGATCGCGCGGACGATCGGCGAGGGCGTGGTGCCCGTCGACGTCGCGGGTCACGGCGGAGCGGTTCCGCTGTCCTGCACCTCCGCGGGCCTGGCCACCGCGACCGAGTCGCTCGGCGCCGTCCACCGCAGCCTTTCCGCCGGACCGTCGGCCCCGAAGGTCGCAGCGACGCCGCCGTCCGAGATCTTCTTCTCCTACCTGGGCGCCGAGCCCGGGCTCCGGCATGCTCTCGAGCTTCGCGCCTACCGCGCCGATGACCTGGTTCAGCTCGACTGGTGGTACGACACCCGCAGCTTCGACGCCTACACCATCGAGGAGCTCTCGGAGCAGCTGCCGCTCGCACTGATCGAACTGACGTCGGAGGCCTCGCCTCTGCCGCACACCCCGATGGCCGTCGGCCACTGAGTCGCTAGAATTCAGACCCAGCGGCGTCGATCCGGCCATCACCGGGGAGCCTTCGGAAGAACAGTTCAGGCCACGAGCCTGGCCCAGTAGACCCGAACGGGTAGGCCCGTCACAGCCACACTTCGAGTGGCGCACCCACGTGCGCAAGCGGGGTGGTACCGCGGCTTCGCGCACCGGCGCGTCGTCGTCCCCGTGCCAGAGACGACGTTTGGCATGGAGACCCCACGACCGTGACCACCTATCCCAAGCCTGCAGCAGGTGCGCCGAACTTCCCTGCCCTCGAATCCGACGTGCTGTCCTACTGGGAGCGCGACGACACGTTCCGTGCCAGCGTCGAGCGTCGCGACGGCGCGCCGGAATACGTCTTCTATGACGGGCCGCCGTTCGCCAACGGACTACCGCACTACGGCCACCTGCTGACCGGCTACGTCAAGGACATCGTGCCGCGGTACCGGACGATGCGCGGCTACAAGGTCGAGCGCCGGTTCGGCTGGGACACCCACGGGCTGCCCGCCGAGTTGGAGGTGCAGCGCCAGCTCGACATCACCGACAAGGCGCAGATCGAAGCGATGGGCATCGAGAAGTTCAACGACGCCTGCCGCGCATCGGTGCTCAAATACACCCAGGAGTGGCGTGCATACGTGACGCGACAAGCCCGCTGGGTGGACTTCGACAACGACTACAAGACGCTCGATCTGACGTTCATGGAGTCGGTGATCTGGGCGTTCAAGCAGTTGTGGGACAAGGGCCTCGCCTATGAGGGCTACCGGGTGCTGCCGTACTGCTGGAACGACGAGACGCCGCTGTCCAGCCACGAGTTGCGGATGGACGACGACGTCTACCAGAGCCGCCAGGACCCCGCCATCACCGTCGGATTCCGGATCACCGAGGGACCGCTGACCGACGCCTACCTGCTGGTGTGGACGACGACCCCGTGGACGCTGCCCGCCAACCAGGCCGTGGCGGTCGGAACCGACGTCGAATACGTGGTGGTGCAGGCCGACGGTAGGCGCTTCGTCGTCGCCAAGGCACGTCTCGGCGCCTACGCGCGTGAGTTCGGCGACGAGCCCGAGATCCTGGGCACCTATTTGGGCGAGGACCTGCTCGGCACGCGCTACCTGCCGCCGTTCCCGTATTTCATGGACTCGGCCAACAGCTTTCAGGTACTCGCCGGCGGGCACGTCACCACCGACGACGGCACCGGTCTTGTACACATGTCGCCCGCCTACGGCGAGGAGGACATGGGCGTCACGACACCGGCGGGCATCGTCGCCGTCACCCCCGTGGATGCGCGCGGCCGGTACGACGCGACGGTGCCGGACTACGTCGGCCAGCACGTGTTCGACGCCAATCCGCAGATCATCCGCGACCTGAAGAACCAGACCGGGCCCGCCGCGCAGAACGCCCCCGTGCTCGTGCGGCACGAGACCTACGAACACTCCTACCCGCACTGCTGGCGATGCCGGAACCCGTTGATCTATCGGGCGGTGTCGTCGTGGTTCGTCAAGGTCACCGAGTTCCGCGACCGCATGGTGGAGCTCAACCAACAGATCACCTGGTATCCCGAACATGTGAAGGACGGCCAGTTCGGGAAGTGGCTCTCCAATGCCCGCGACTGGTCGATCTCCCGAAATCGCTACTGGGGCAGTCCTATTCCGGTGTGGACCTCCGACGACCCGGCCTACCCTCGCATCGACGTGTACGGCAGCCTCGACGAGCTCGAGCGGGACTTCGGGGTGCGACCGGACAACCTGCACCGACCCTTCATCGACGAGTTGACGCGACCCAATCCCGACGACCCCTCAGGCACGTCGACGATGCGGCGCATCCCCGACGTCTTCGACGTCTGGTTCGACTCGGGTTCGATGCCCTACGCGCAGGTGCACTACCCGTTCGAGAACGCAGACTGGTTCGACTCGCACTTCCCGGGCGACTTCATCGTCGAGTACATCGGCCAGACCAGAGGGTGGTTCTACACACTGCACGTGCTGGCGACGGCGCTGTTCGACAAGCCCGCCTTCCGGACCTGCGTCTCGCACGGCATCGTGCTGGGCAACGACGGCCAGAAGATGAGCAAGTCGCTGCGCAACTACCCCGACGTCACCGAGGTCTTCGACCGCGACGGCTCCGACGCCATGCGCTGGTTCCTGATGGCGTCGCCGATCCTGCGGGGCGGCAACCTGATCGTCACCGAGCAGGGCATCCGGGAAGGTGTGCGGCAGGTGATGCTGCCGCTGTGGAACGCCTACACGTTCCTGACTCTGTACGCGCCGAAGAAAGGCACCTGGCGCACGGACTCCACCCACGTACTGGACCGCTACATCCTGGCCAAGTTGGCCAAACTGCGCGACGACCTCACCGATTCCCTTGACGTGTGCGACATCTCGGGGGCATGCGACGAGCTGCGGCAGTTCACCGATGCGCTGACGAACTGGTATGTGCGCCGCTCGCGGTCGCGGTTCTGGGACGAGGATCCCGACGCCATCGACACGCTGCACACTGTGCTGGAGGTGACGGCCAGGTTGGCGGCGCCGCTGCTTCCCCTTGTCACCGAGGTGATCTGGCGCGGCGTCACCGGCGAACGGTCGGTGCATCTCGCCGATTGGCCGGAGGCCGACGACCTGCCCCGCGACGCCGATCTGGTCGCCACCATGGACCAGATCCGCGAGGTCGCCTCGGCAGCGTCGTCGCTCCGCAAGGCGAAGAAACTCCGGGTGCGGCTGCCGTTGCCGAGACTGACCGTCGCGGTCGAGGATCCGCAGCGGCTCGAGCCGTTCCGTGACCTGCTCGCCGACGAGCTGAACGTCAAGCAGGTCGAGCTCACCGACGACATCGCGGCCTACGGGCGCTTCGAGCTGACCGTGAACGCCCGCGAGGCGGGTCCGCGCATCGGCAAGGACGTGCAGGCCGCGATCAAGGCCGTCAAGGCGGGGGAGGGTGTCGTCAACGCCGACGGCACCCTGACAGCTGGACCCGCAGTACTGCTGCCGACGGAGTTCAGCTCGAGGCTCGTCGCCGCGGATCCGGAGTTCACCGCGGCGCTGCCTGGCGGATCCGGGCTCGTGGTGCTCGACGGCACGGTCACGCCTGAACTCGAGGCCGAGGGCTGGGCCAAGGACCGCATTCGCGAACTGCAGGAGCTGCGACGGACGACCGGTCTTGACGTCTCCGACCGCATCGCGGTGGTGATGTCGGTGCCCGCCGAACGCGAAGACTGGGCGCGCACCCATGCCGAGATGATCGCGCGCGAAATCCTCGCCACCACTTTCGAATTCGGTGAGCAGCCGGACGCCAGCGAGATCGGGGACGGCGTCCGAGTTGCTATCGCGAAGAGCTAGCGGCGCAGCACCGCGGAGGCGACCTTCGCGAAGTCGGTCAGCACGTCGCGAATGAACCGCGCGCGCCGGTAGCCGATCGCGTCGAGCAGCGGGCCGTGGTCGAACGACACCACGACGGTGGCGCCGATCGCGGTCACCCACCAGAAAACGAACGCAAGCGTGCGCGCCCGCCTCCGTGAGGCGGCGAAGCCGGCCCGCAGCCGGTCCACCTGGAACCGGACATGGGGGTGCTCGTCGGCCACGATGCGGGCGGCGACCGCGCGCACGACCGGGTCGGGGCCGGAATCGGCCAGACCGCCGTAGTACGACAGCGCGACGACCTCGGCGACGGTCAGCACCATCAACTCGGTGCGCAGGCCCATCAGCCTGCGCAGGCGCACGAACACCGCGTCGGACCAGTGCGACTGCATCGGCCTGCCGCCGAGGTAGCCCAGCAGGCGCAGGAGTAGCGCAGCGTGCTGTTGCTCTTCGGCGACGAAAAGCTCTGCGGCGCGCAGATACTCGGGATCGCCGGCTCTTGCCGCTTTGCGCAGCAGCTGCTCGCCGTCACCGCTCTCGCCGAGCTGGAACCGCCGGATCGACTCGATCAGCGGCGGCCGCACCGAATCGTCGATCTCGCACCGGCCGTCGAAGTCGATCGCGGCGTCGGTGGCGGCGTGCACGCGGTCGTTCTGCTCGAAATGCTCGACCCACCGGCCGAACACTCCGACGTCGCTCACCTGCGTCATGGTCGCCAGGCTAGCGTCCTAGCATCGAAAGGTGTGGCCGCTCGTTGGGTTCTGCACCTCGACATGGACGCGTTCTTCGCGTCGGTGGAGCAGCTGACCCGACCAACGCTGCGCGGACGGCCAGTTCTCGTCGGCGGGCTGGGCGGCCGGGGCGTGGTCGCGGGCGCCAGTTACGAGTCGCGGGTCTACGGGGCGCGCTCGGCGATGCCGATGCACCAGGCCCGCAGGCTGGTCGGCGCGACCGCCGTGGTGCTGCCGCCGCGCGGGGTGGTCTACGGGGTGGCCAGCAGGCGCGTGCTCGACACCGTGCGCGCCGCCGTACCCGTGCTCGAACAGCTGTCCTTCGACGAAGCCTTCGGCGAGCCAGCCGAACTCGCGGGGGCTTCCGCCGAGGACGTCGAGGCGTTCTGCGAGGGGTTGCGGGGCAGGATCCGCGAGGTGACGGGGTTGGTCGCGTCCGTCGGCGCTGGGTCGGGCAAGCAGATCGCCAAGATCGCCTCGGGGCTGGCGAAACCCGACGGCATCAGGATCGTGCGTCGCGACGAGGAACGCGTACTGCTCGACGGCCTGCCCGTCCGGCGTCTGTGGGGCATCGGCCCCGTCGCGGAGGAGAAACTGCACCGGCTCGGCATCGAGACCATCGGCGCGTTCGCCGCGCTGTCGGACGCGGAGGCGGCCAACATCCTCGGCGGCACCGTCGGACCGGCGCTGCACCGGCTGGCCCGGGGCATCGACGACCGGCCCGTGGCGGAGAACGCCCCCGCCAAGCAGATCAGCGCGGAGTCCACGTTCCCCGAGGATCTGACGACGCTC
>DATEIG010000645.1:0-2333 GCA_035279185.1 Mycobacterium sp. | reverse complement strand
TCGAGTCGACCCTCGGCGACCGCGTCCAGAGTGCCGTACCAGTCCTGCGGCAGCGGGCCGCCGCCGAACTGGATCGTCATGCCCTTGTGGCCCATGATGGTGTCGCGGTCGGCGTCCCACTTGAACCGGTCGGCCGAATTCGGGTGGTCCATATAGTGCACATCCGAGGCGCAGATCGCCGCGCTGAGCGGCTTGATCAGCAGTTCGCCGGGGCCGGGCACCGGGTCGGCGGTCTCGCGCACCTCGAGCGTGCCGCCGCGCAGCACCACCGCGCGCATCAGCCCGCCGTCCCCTGCTTGGCCGCCGTGTCCAGCGACGCGGCCGTCATGAGCTCGACCAGCGTGCGCCGGTCGGCGGTCCACACCATGGATGCCATCGTCCGATTCTTCTCTCCCACTGGGTAAGTGGGGCCGTTGCCGATGTTCTCGATGATCTCGCGCGCGACGTCCTCCGGGAGCATGACGGTCTCGGGATCGTACGGAAAGCCCATCCGTTGGAAGGCCTCCGTCCACGTCATGCCGAGCGGCGTGCAGCACACGTCGACGCCGTGCGGACGCAGCTCGGCCCACAGTCCCTCGGCGAGGTTCACGTTGAACGCCTTGACCGCCGAATACACCGCCAGCAGCGACGCACCGGCCAGACAGGCGAGTGAACTGACCAGCACGATGCCGCCGCGACCGCGCTCGCGCATCGCGGGCGCGAAGTGCCGCGCCAAGGCGACCGGCCCGATGCACGCCAGCTTGATCTGGCGCAGCGAGTCGTCGAAGGACTCGTCGAGGAACTCCACCGTCCGATTCGCCGCGCCTGCGTTGTAGATGACGAGGCCGACCTCGAGCCCGTCGGTCGCTTGGGCGACCCGCTCGCCGACATCCGGCACGGTCAAGTCCAACGGCACCGCGCGCACGTCGACGCCGTGGCGCTGACGCACACCGGCCGCGACTTCCTCGAGCAACGCACCGTTGCGCGCGATCAGCACGAGGTCGAGTCCGCGTTCGGCCAGCTGGTCGGCCAGGCTGGCGCCGACACCCTCGGATGCGCCCGCGATGACGGCCCACCGACCGTACTTCTGGGCGAAATCGTCTGTCACGAGGGCGGTCCCCCGCCGGTGAGGAGCCGAGGTGTGCAGGCCACCCTTCGCCGTATCCGCCATCCGTCGGCACAGCGCACGAGTTCGTCGTCGTAGTGCCCGATGGCGTCCACCCAGGGGGCATTGTCACCTGGCGCCACCATCAGCACGGCGTGCACGTAGGTCCGCGCGGTGGCGGTGTCGCCGTCGACATCGATGACGAAGTTCGACAGCCGGTGATAGGTGTTGCCCATCGGATCGTGCAGTTGGGCGAACAGGTCGGTGAGAACGCCGGGATCGGTGAACGTCCCGACGTTGCCGTAGTCGAGGTGGACCTCGTCGGCCCAGCAGGTGCGAAACAGCGGCCAGTTTTTCGTGTCGATCCCTGTGGCGTAGCGGACGAGCACGTCGATGATCTGCGCCTTGTCGGCTTCCACGCCGCGGAGGTTAGCATGTTCTCCCTAGACGAGAATGCCATTTCCGGATATCGTCGGCCCTGTGTCGACACCGCAGAAGGCGCTCGCGCCTGAGATCTCCACCTGGCCCGATGACAACCCGCAGCTGATCGGCAGCCGCTGCGGCGCATGCGGCGCCACCACCTTTCCCGTGCAGCAGCGCTGCCCCAGGTGCAGCGCCGGCGAGATGAGCGAGGTCACCCTCCCCCGCCGGGGAACGCTGATCGCGTGGACGACGCAGGGCTTCCCGCCCGGCGCGCCCTACAAGGGGCCGACGGGCAAGGACTTCGTGCCGTTCGGCGTCGGGCTCGTGCAACTCGACGACGTGATCCGCGTCGAGGGCAGGCTCACTGAAAACGACCCGGAGAAGCTGATGTTCGGGATGGACGTCGAGCTGACGATGATCCCGTTCACCACCGATGGCGAGGGCAACGAACTCGTCACCTTCGCGTTCCAGCCGGTTTAGAGAGGACTGACGATGACCAACGACGTCGCCATCATCGGCGTGGGATTGCATCCCTTCGGCCGGTTCGACAAGACCGCAATGGAGATGGGCGCCGACGCGATCCAGGCCGCGCTCACCGACGCGGGCGTGGACTGGAAGGACATCCAGTTCGGCTTCGGCGGTAGCCACGAGGTGTCCAACCCCGACGCGGTGACCCGGCTGGTCGGTCTCACCGGCATAACGTTCACCAACGTCTTCAACGCATGCGCGACCGCCGCGTCGGCCATCCAGCAGACGGCCGACACGATTCGGCTCGGCAAGTACGACATCGGCATCGCCATCGGTCTGGACAAGCATCCGCGCGGCG
>DATEIG010000644.1:0-11911 GCA_035279185.1 Mycobacterium sp. | reverse complement strand
GACCTGCAGGCCGTCGTGACCGGCTCCAAGGAGTTCCAGGACTACATGGTCGAGCTGATGAAGAAGGCGGCCAAGCCGTCGGACCGGGTCTGACGTGCCGCTGACGCCGGTCGTACGGTTCGGCGGCGGGCCGCAGGTCGAGCAGCTGCGCGACCGGCTTCGGTCGTGGCTCGCCGAGCACCTTCCCGACGAGTTCCGCCGCACCGCGGCCAACCCCGACTACCTGCCGCGCGACGCACACGACCGAGCGGTGGCGTTCTGCCGCAAACTCCACGAGCAGGGGTGGTTCGTCCCCCAGTGGCCCGCCCGTTTCGGCGGAGGCGGGCTCGGGGTCGTCGAGCAGGTGGTCATCCGCGAAGAGCTTGCCTACGCGGGCGCGCCGATGGTCAACACCAACGGCGTGAACATGCTCGCGCCCGTACTGTTCCAGTTCGGTTCCCCCGAGCAGCAGGAGGAGCACCTGCCGTTGATCGCCCGGTCCGAAAGGATGTGGGCGCAAGGATATTCCGAGCCCGAGGCCGGCTCGGACCTCGCCGCGCTGAAGATGACGGCGCGCCGAGACGGCGACGAGTACGTTCTCGACGGCCAGAAGACGTGGACCAGCAACGGTGTACTCGCCGACTGGATCTTCGTGCTGGCGCGGACGTCCCCGCGCGGCGAGAAGCGACAGACCGGCATCTCGTTCCTGCTCGTCGACCTCGACACCCCGGGCATCACGCGACGACCGATCAGGTCGATGACCGGATATCCGACATTCGCCGAGGAGTTCTTCGACGGCGTCCGGGTGCCTGCCGCGAACCTCGTCGGCGCCGAGGGCGAGGGCTGGAAGGTGGCCAAGGCACTGCTGGTGGCGGAGCGTTCCAACGTCACGCGCGCCGCTCAGGCGCAGCGGTACCTCGACGAACTCGTGGACTGGTGCCGCGCGCAACGCGGCACATCGCATGACCCGCTTGCGGATCCGACCAATCGGCTCGCCCTGGCGCGTGCGGTCGAACGGGTCGAGGTCGGCCGCGCACTGTCCTACCGCGTGGCACACCAGCAGGCAGCGGGCCAACTCGAACCGGCGCTGCCGTCGCTGTCCAAGCTCTATCACTCGGAGCTGACCGCCGAGCTGCGTGCGCTGGGAGCGAAGATCCTCGGTCCGGCGGGGGCGCTGCTGCCCGACGATCCCGACGCTCTGCTCCACGGCCACTTCTCAGAGGGGTTGCTTCTCTCCCTCCTGCACACCATCGGCGGCGGCACCAGCGAGATCCAACGCGACCTGATTTCGACTGCGGGACTGGGCCTTCCGCGCTAGGTGAACTGCGCCCGTCCGGACGCGGCCGCCGAGCGCTGCTGGGCGACCGTCGCGACGGCGAGTTCCAGTGGCTGAAACGACGCGAGTCCGACGGCGTCAACGGACGCGATCAGCCGCTTGGTCAACTCGACGGCACCGGGGTCGGAATCGGCGAGTTCGCGGGCGACGGCCATCGCCTCGTCGACGGCAGCGCCC
Organism: Mycobacterium sp.; assembly: GCA_035279185.1. Lineage (GTDB taxonomy): Bacteria > Actinomycetota > Actinomycetes > Mycobacteriales > Mycobacteriaceae > Mycobacterium. Next base: position 10,419 of record DATEIG010000644.1, on the reverse strand, counting down.
GGCTCCGCGATATCGGTGACGAGGCCGAGCCGGTGGGCTTCCTCAGCGCCTAACCTGTTGCCACGCAACAGCAATGTTGATGCCCTGTGCCTGCCCAGCTGCTGGGTCAGCCGCCACGCCAACCCGCCGTCGGGCACGACCGCGCGCGCGACGAAGGGTGCCGAGAAGAATGCGTCCCGCGCGGCGACCACGAGGTCGCAGGACAGGGCGAGGCTCCAGCCCAACCCGACCGCCGCGCCTTCGACCGCGGCGATCGTCGGCACCGCCATTTCGCGCAGCTGCGCCATCACGTGCTGCGCGTGCTCGACCCGTCCGGCAGGCCCCATGGCACCGTCGCCATGGGCCGGTCCGGTCTTCAGATCGCCGCCCGCACTGAAGAACCCGCCGTTTCCCGCGAGCACGATGCCGCGTGCGCCTGCGAGGGCGATCAGGGCATCCGAGAGCTCGGACCACGACTCGTACCGCAGCGAGTTCCGCTGCGCGGGACGGTTGAGCAGGATCAGCGCGATGCCGTCCCGGTCCTCGACCAGGATCATCGGCTCGTCGGCGGTCGCGGCCACTAGCGGTCGAGGAACTTGTCGATCGCGGCGCGGTGCTCGGGCGTCGTGAAGCACTCGGTCTCCGCCGAGATGCCGTATTCGAGGATCGCGGTGACAGCACGTTCGGCGTGCAGATTGAGCGTCCGCTTGGTGTCCTGGACCGCGCGCGCGGGCAGCGCCGCCAACCGGTGCGCGAGAGCCAGACCGTCGGCCTTGATGTCCGCGTGCGGCACCACCCGGTTCGCCAATCCGAGCTCGACGGCTTTGTCCGCCTTGATCCGTTCCCCGAGCAGCAGGTACTCCTTCGCCTTCAGCAGGCTCATCAGCAGCGGCCACAGCACCGATCCGCCGTCACCGGCCACCAGCCCGCTGGCGACGTGGGTGTCGGCGAAGAACGAACGGTCCGACATCAGCACGATGTCGCACAGCACCGCGATACTGCACCCGAACCCGACTGCGGGCCCGTTGACCGCCGCCACGATCGGCAGCGGGAAGTCGATCATGTCCCGCACGATGCGTCGTGCGTCGCGCATGCCCTCACGGCGGGTGACGGGATTCTCCACGTGAGTGTGCAGCCATTCGACGAGATCGCCTCCCGCGGAGAAGAAGTCGCCCGTACCCGTCAGCAGGACGGCGCGCGCGTCGGCGTCCTCCCCCAGCGTCGCCCAGAGCCTGGCGAACGCGCCGTGCATCCGGTTGTTGACGGCGTTGGCGTTGTCGGGGTTGTTGAGGGTGACGATGCGGACCGGTCCGTCGTTGGCCACCAGTATCTCGTCGCACCCGGTCACATCGGGGGTGCCCTGCGGAAGTTCGGTCATCGGCATGGGATCGTCACGCCGTCAGCGCGCGAGTTCGCGCTCGGCCGTCGAGACCATGCCGCCCAGGCGCGCGGCGATGAGCGCTTCGGCTTCGGCCACGATGCGGGTCACCAGCTCGCCCGCCGACGGGATGTCGTCGATCAGGCCCATGGCGGTGCCTATCCACCACACGCCCGCCTCGAGATCCCCTGTCTCGTAGACCTTCACCCCGCGCTTCCCGGCGACGAGATGCGCGATGTCCTCGAATTGCCCACCGGCGTTCAGGATTTCGACCACCTCCCGGGAGATCGTGTTGCTAGCGAGTCGTCCGGTGTTCCGCAGCGTGCGGAAGATCAGCTCGGTTCCCCGCTCGTCTCCCGCAACGATCGCCTCCTTGACGTTCTGATGGATCGGCGACTCCTCGGTGCACATGAACCGCGACCCCATGTTGATGCCGTCGGCCCCGAGAGCCAGTGCCGCGACCAACCCGCGCCCGTCGGCGAAGCCGCCCGAAGCGATCATCGGGATCTCGATCTCCTTGGCAGCAGCCGGGATCAGGACCAGGCCGGGAATGTCGTCCTCGCCCGGATGCCCGGCGCACTCGAAGCCGTCGATACTGATGCCGTCGACGCCGAGGTTCTGCGCCTTGACCGCGTGCCGCACCGACGTGCACTTGTGCAGCACCTTGATGCCGTTGTCGCGGAAGATCGGCAGGTGCGGCGCCGGGTTGCTGCCTGCCGTCTCGACGATCTTGATGCCGGCGTCGACGATGACCTGGCGGTACTCCTCGTAGGGCGGCGGGTTGATCGTCGGCAGGATGGTGAGGTTCACGCCGAACGGCTTGTCCGTGAGGTCGCGCGCCCGCGCGATCTCGTTGGCCAGGTCCGCCGGGGTGGGTTGGGTCAGCGCGGTGATCAGCCCGAGGCCACCGGCCGCCGACACCGCCGCGGCGAGTTCGGCGCGGCCGACCCACTGCATGCCGCCCTGCACGATCGGCGCCTCGACGCCGAACGACTCGGTGAATTTCGTGGTGATCACTGGTTGTTCGTCCTTTCAGCAGGTGGTTGCGACGACACCCACGCCGGGCGGCGCGTCGCCACGAAACCGTCACGGTCGGAGGCGGGCGGCCACGTCGGTGCACGTTTTTCGAGGAAGGCCGAGAACGCCTCGATCTGCTCGGCCGTGCCCATCGACGCCCAGTACCCGGCGACGTCGACGGCCGGGAGGGCGCGCGCCATCTCGCGCTTCATCGCGGCACGCGCCGCGGGACCGGTTTTCCGTACCCGATCCAGGAGCGCCGCCGTCTCGGCGACGAGGTCGTCGTGCGGCACCACCGCGCCGACGAGGCCCAGCCGCTCGGCCTCGGCCGCGTCCACCCAATCATTGCCGTAGATGAGGTGATTCGCGCGCAGCGTGCCGACCCGTTGCGGGATGCGGGCGGCGATGAACGCCTCGTACACCCCGCGCGTCAGATCGGGCACCCGCATCCGGGTCCGGTCGGACGCGATGACGAGGTCGGCGTAGAGCGTCATGACCAGACCGCCGCCCAGGGCGAGCCCGTTCACCGCGCAGACAACGAGTTTGGGGATCTTCCCCAGGGTCTCGAACGGCGTCGCGTCGTAGGCCTCGGTGAACGAATCCCACCTCCGGTCGGGATTGCCGACGGCGTTCATGTCGCCGCCTGCGCAGAACACGTCACCGGTGCCGGTGAGCACCAGGAAGTCCAGGCCGGGCTCGTCGGCCACGATCATCGCCGCCCGCTTGATGCCGTGGTAGCCGTCGACGGTCAGCGCGTTGCGCTTCTCCGGCCGGTCGATCGTCACCGTCAGCGTGTCCCGCTCGATCCGCGCGGACAACTCGTCGGCCCCGAGATCGACCACGGTCGGCAGGTCGGTCACGAGATGACCGCGACCAGAGCGCCCACGTCGTAGGTGCCGCCCTCGTCGACCTTCCAGGACACCGTGCCCGTGGCGGGAGCCTCGATGTCCATCTCGACCTTGTCGGTGGCGAGCGAGTAGAGCGGGTCCCCCTCGCTGACGGACGCGCCGTCCGCGACGAGGAACTGCGTCACCTCGGCCTCGGTGATCGCGTCGCCGGGCTTCGGCAGCCGCACCTCGGTTGTCGGGCCGGTCACGCGATCCTCCTGATGGCTTCGGCGAGTTGTGCGGCGTTCGGCCGGCACGCCGCTTCCAGGCTGGCCGCCCGCGGCACCGGGGTGTACGTTCCGGCGACGCGCTGGATCGGCGCGCTGAGGACACCGAACAGTTCCGTCCCGACGGCTGCGGCGATCTCGGCGCCCGGACCGCAGAAGCCGACCGATTCGTGGGCGACGACGAGCTTCGTGGTCTTGCGCACCGAGGTCATCACGGTCGCCAAGTCGAGCGGCACCAGGGTGCGAAGGTCGACCACCTCGACGCTGATGCCGTCGGCCGCGAGTTCCTGCGCTGCCTCGAGAGCGGCGTGCACCATCACCCCGTAGGTCACCACGGTGACATCGGATCCCTCGCGCTTGACGTCCGCCTGTCCGAGCGGGATCGCGTAGTCGGCCAACGGAACCGGGCCCTTGCCACCGCCGTAGTAGAGCTTCATCGATTCGACGAAGAGGCAGGGGTCGTCGTCGGCGAGGCAGGTGTTGAGCAGACCGACCGCGTCGGCGGCGGTGCTGGGCCAGACCACCTTGAGGCCGGGTGTGTGCATCGCCCACGCCTCGAACGCCTGCGAATGCTGGGGTCCCGCAGCCATTCCCACCATCGTGCGGATCACCAGCGGTGCCCCCGTGCGGCCACCCGACATGTAGCGCACCTTCGCCGCGTGGTTGGCGATCTGGTCCATCGCGACACCCAGGAAGTCCATGAACATCAACTCAGCCACCGGGCGAAGACCCCCGAGCGACGCGCCGATGGCGGCGCCGACGATCGCCGACTCGGCGATCGGTGTGTCGAGCACGCGATCGGTGCCGTAGTGCGCCGACAGACCCGAGGTGACCTTGAACATCCCCCCGCCCGAGGGGTCGCCGATGTCCTCGCCGAGCAGGACGATCGAGTCGTCCGCCGCCATCGCGCGGTTCAGTGTGCGGTTGATCGCCTGCACCAAACCGAGTTCCTCGGTGTCACCGTCCGGCAGATCGGCGCGCGCCCGGCCGGGTTCTGCGATCTCGGAGGCGTTGCCCGCGAACACATCCCGGTGCAGTTCGTCGAGATCGGGCTGATCCGAGGCGACCGCCGCGGAGAATGCCTCGTCCAGCTCGGCGACGATTTCGGCGTCGATGTCGTCGAGCTCGGCTGCAGTGGCCACACCGTCGTCGATCAGGCGCAGGCGGTAACGCGCGAACGGCGGATCCGCGCGCTTGGCCGCGAGCTCGTCCTGGTCCGCGTAGCCCATCGCGTCGCCGAAGTAGTGGCCCTGCAGTCGGTAGGCCACCGCCTCGACGAACGACGGTCCGTCACCACCGCGCGCGCGCGACACCGCGTCGGCAACCGCCTCGTACACCGCGTGCGGGTCGGTGCCGTCGACTGTCACTCCCGGCATGCCGTACCCGTGAGCCCGGTCGGAGAGTCGGTCCGAACGCGTGTAGCGACTGAACGCCGTGCCCTCGGCCCAGGAGTTGTTCTGGCACAAGAAAATCACGGGCAGACCCCACGCCGCCGCCATGTTCATGGCCTCGTGCACGTAGCCGATGCTGGTCGCGCCGTCACCGAAGCTGACCAGGACCACCTGCCCGGTGTTCCGCCGCGTCGCCGCCAGCGCGACTCCATTCGCGATCAGTGGGCCCGCGCCGACGATGCCGGTGGTCCAGGCGATGCCGTGAGCGGGGTCGTGGATCCCCATCGCTCCTGCTTTGCCCCGCGACAATCCATCTCTGCGGCCCAGGATTTCGGCGAAGTAGCCGCGCAGGTCGATGCCCTTGGCCAGGACGTCGCCGAGTCCCCGGTAGGTGGTGACGAGTTGATCGCCGTCGGCGAGCGCCAGCATCGCACCTGCCGACATCGCCTCCTGCCCGTCGACGGGCCAGTAGCTCATCGCCGCCTCGCCGGACGACAGAGCCTTGCGGACCCGTCTGTCGCCGTGCTGGACCTTGCTCATCAATCGGTAGAGCGCCAGAGCCCGATCACGCGTCGGCACTGACGACCCGGTGTCTAGCTGGGTGGACATCCACACTCCTCGACGGTCTGGCGAGCAAGTTTACAGTATGACGATTTGTGTTCAATCGTGCAGTTGGTTGACTTTCTCCAGTTCGGCGGCGAACAGCATCCTGTCGAAATAACACCGCTCGAGAACCAGGCCGTCGCCGTCGAAGCCGAAGAGGTTGACGCTCAGCATGTCCACCGCGGTGCCGGGGCATGTCGTCCTGGTCTCGACGACCACCCCGTCCTCAGAGTGGAACACCGCCTCGGCGGTGTAGTGCATCCGCGGCAGGCCGGCCCACTGCCCGAGGATCATCTGCCGAACCGCCGCGTCGCCGTCGTACACCGTCGCGGTGGGAACGATCTCGTAGCGCGGGTGGGTGAAGGTTGCCATGATGCCCTCGAGATCCCGCTCGTTCTCGGCTGCGACGTGGCGCAGCACCAGGTCTTCCCGCAGGCGGGACAATTCCGCCGCCGACACCGGCCTCACCGCCGCTCGAAGGCGGGCAGGTGTCTACCGTCGGGCAACCGCGTCCAGGCCAGGCTGACCGCTTCCCCGACGCCTGGAGGCTGGCCGAAGACGTTGGACATGATCCGTGCGCCCTCCTCGAGATCGACCAGCACCACGGTGTAGGGAACCCTGTCGGCGAGTGCGGGCAACGCGGCCCGATGGTGCACGCTCGCCGCGTACACGATGCCCTTGCCTGACAAGCGCTCCCAGCGCAGTTCCAAACCGGCGCAGTGTGGGCACACAGCGCGTGGGTACCACACCAGGCGCGCGCAGTCCCCGCAGCGCTGCATGTGCAGTTCCCGATTGCGGGTCGCGTCCCAGAACGGAGCGGACACCGCGCTCGGCTCGGGTACCGGGACGGCCGTTTCGTCGTCGCTCACAGCGTCGCCTCCGTTCCGAGAATCACCGTGGACGTGGCCGACAGCACGCCGCCGGTGCCGTGGGCGAGCGCCACCGCAGCGTCGGGCACCTGGCGTTCCTCGCATTCGCCACGGAGCTGGCGCGTCGCCTCGACGAGCAGGAAAGCGCCGAAGGCACCCGGGTGGGTGTAGGCCAGCCCGCCGCCCGTCGTCTGCCCCGGCAGCGCACCACCCGGCGCGAGCGCGCCGCTGCCCGCGAACGGACCGCCCTCGCCCTTCTTGCAGAACCCGAGGTCCTCCAACGCGAGCAGGACGGTGATCGTGAACGAGTCGTAGAGCTGCACGACGTCGACGTCGTCGGGGGTGACTCCGGCCGTGCGAAACGCCGCGGGACCTGAGATGGCGCCGGGGGTGACCGTGAGGTCGGGCATCTGCGAGATCATCGCGTGCGAGGACGCCGACGCCGCGCCGAGCACATACGCAGGCGGCTTGGCCAGCGACGCGGCCTTCTCGGCCGAGGTCACGACGATCGCCGCCGCCCCGTCGGTGACCAGACAGCACTCGAGCTTGTGCATCGGCTCGGCGAGGAAACCGGAGTCGAGCACGTCGACGACGGTGATGGGATTGCGAAGATGTGCGCGCGGGTTGCGCGTCGCCCATGTCCTGGTGTCGACGGCGATCTGGGCGAGTTGCTCTGCGGTGGTGCCGAATTCGGCCATGTGACGATTGGCCGCCAGCGCGTAGGCGCTGATCGGCAACATCACTCCGAAGGGCGTCTCCCATTCGAGCCGCTCGGGCGTGGCGAACACTCCAAGGCCCTTCTCGCCGCGCTTGCGGGCCGCCCGCGGGGTGGACGCATAGACGATGACCACGGTCTCCGCCAACCCTGCGGCGATGGCGCTCGCGGCTCGCTCGACGTAGAGGCCGTAGCTTGCGCCGCCGATCTGCGTGGCATCCGTGAAACGCGGTGTGATGCCGAGGTACTCGGCGAGTTCGACGGAATGCATGAGGGTGCCGCCGGTGCAGGTGCACAGCCCGTCGACGTCGCGCAGGGTCAACCCGGCGTCGGCGAGCGCCGCGCTGATGACACGGGCCTCCAACTCTCGCAGACCGACGTCGATCACGCCGTCGGGCGATACCTCGTCGGCGACTCCGACGACCGCCGCCGCGCCGCGGATGCCTGTCACGCCCGTACCTCCTCGACGTTGCCGAACATCTTGCGCAGGGCGGGTTGGCTGACCTTCAACGACGCCGTGCGGGGAAGCTCGCCGACCACGCGCAGGTCAGCGGGGACCTGATAGCGAGTGAGGCGGTCGCGCAGGTAGTCGAGCAGCTCGTCCGCGTCGGCCCGGGCACCCGACGCCAGTTCGACCGCCGCAACCGGCACGGCACCCAGCCTCTCGTCGGGCAACCCTGTCACTCCGGCGTCGCGCACCGCGGGATGACTGCGGAGGGCCTCGACGATGTCGCCGGGCGCCACCTTGAAACCGCCGCGGATGATCACGTCGTCGGTGCGTCCGTCGACGTACAGGAAACCGTCGGCGTCCATGCGGCCGAGGTCGGTGGTGGGCACCCAGTCGCCTGTGCCGGTGCGCACCTCGATCCGTCCCTGCGCGCCCGCCGGCAATTCCGAGTCGTCGTCGAGCGACACGATGCGAACCTCGCGACCCCGCTGCGGCCGCCCGACGCTTCCGCGCTTGGCTGTCGCCCACTCACGGTGGAGCGCGAGATTCCACCCGGCGACCCCGCCGGCGAATTCCGTTGCGCCGTAGGACGGCAGCACTGCCACGCCGTATCGCTCCTCGAAAGCCTCCTGCACGGCGACAGGCAGATGCGCCGTGCCCGAGGTGACCACGTCGACGCTGCGGAACACCTCCGGCGGGACGTCCTCATCGAGCACCATGCCCAGCGCCGACGGGACCAGGCTGACCGCCCTGGGTCGATGGCGCACCACGGCATCGACGAAATCGGGCACCCGGAAGCGCTCGAGCAGCACGATGCGACGACCCTCGCAGATGTTCAACAGCGTGCGGAAGAGCCCAGACATGTGCACCAGCGGAGAACTGACGATGGCGACTCCCGAGCGCAACCGCGGTGCCGTGTCACCGGACCGGGAATAGTGGGACACCGCGGCGGCAACGGTGCTTCCGAATGCCTCATAGGACAGCGGGATTCGTTTGGGCGGCCCGGTGGTACCGCTGGTGAGCATCTCCACGGCGATGCCGTCGGGCTCGGGCCGGAAGGGACCGTCGCCGGGCGCTTCGAGGCCGGGCAGGGCGCTCGTGCCCGGGGGGTCGTGCGCAACGCGCAACCCCATCGCGCCGACCGCGCTGTCTGTGATGCCCGCACGGTGCCAGTCCGATTCGACCGCGATCACCGCGGCGAGCCGAAGATCGGAGATGTCCGCTGCCAACCCGGTGTCGCCGTGAGCGGCGTTCAGGGTGACGACCGTGGCCCCCGACAACAGAACCCCGATCAGCGCACCCACCATCGCCGGGTGGTTGCGCAATACCAGACCGACGGGAGCGCCGCTGCCCAAACCCGTTGCAGTGAGGTGTTTTTCGATGCCCACCGCGATGGCGTGGAGGGCAGCCCAGTCCGTCCACTCGCCGCGGAACTCGATGGCGGGCTGCTGCGGGTCCAGCGTGAGGATCGACCGCAGTCGATCGGCGAGTTCGTCGCTCAAGCCGGCGCCGCCGCGAGCTCGGTGGCCGCCGGAATCACCTCTTGGGAGAACAGTTTCATGGAGTCGTACACCTTGGCCCGATCCATCGCGCCGCCACGCGACATGCGCAGCATGATGTTGCGCCACCCCATGTCGACGACCGTGCGCATCTTCTCGACGATGCGGTCGGGATCGCCCATGAGTGTCAGGTGCGAGTTGAGCACCTGCTCGTAGCTCTGCTTGTCGTGCTTCTCGAACCAGTCGGAGTAGGCCTTGTAGTCGGCGGGGATCTCGCCGCCGCGCTCGAACGGGTTCGAGTACGCCCGATGTCGTTCGATGGACAACTCGACGCTTTCCCTCGGGTAGGTGCGCGCGAAGCCGTCGTCGGGGTGGCAGAACGCGTTCAGCAGCGCCCACACGTTCTCGGTGGCGGCGTCGAGGCCCTTCTTGGCCTGGGTCTCCAGGTAGATGTCGAGCGCGCCCTGCAGGTCGGGGTCGACCGTGTACGGGTTGCCGATGATGGCGCCGAACCCCTTGTCGGCCAGCCACTCGAAGCTCGACGGGGTCTTCATGACCGTGCCCCACACCGGCACCGGCTGCTGCACGGGCCGCGGGTAGATGGTCACGTCCTCGAGCTGGAAGTACGCGCCCTCGTAGGACACGTTCTCCTGCGTCAGGAGCAGGTTCACGATCTCGAGGCACTCCTGGTAGCGACCGGTCGCCTCGTCCATCGGAATGCCGAAGCCCTTGAACTCGTGGGCCTGGTAACCGCGTCCGAACCCGGCGTCGAACCGTCCGCCCGACAGCACGTCCACCATCGCGATCCGCTCGGCGAGCTGGATCGGATTGTGGAAGGGACTGACCATGCACGCCGTGCCGATGCGGATGCGTTCGGTCTGGGCGGCGATGGCCGCGGCGACCAGCGGCAGGTCGGCAAGCATCCCGTAGGGCGAGAAGTGGTGCTCGGCAAGCCAGACCTCGTCATATCCCAGTTCCTCCGCCCATCGCGCCTCCTCGAGCACGTTCGCGAACACCTCCTGATCGGTGAGGTGGTTGGGCTTGTCGCCGAGGATGAAGACACCGAACTTCATGTCGATCGCTCCTAGAAACTAGTTGCAGTTACTGCCACTATATTGCACGATTGAACAGATAGCGTCAATCCGTCCAGTCAATCGGAGGAGCTGTATGACCCTCACCGCCGACGCCGTGGGCACCACCCTCGAGCCGACGACGTTCGCGTGGACCGAAACCGACGTCCTCCTGTACGCACTGGGCGTCGGCGCTCGGCCGCCTAGCGAACTCGACCTGCTCGACGAGAGCCACGGCCCCGCGGTGCTGCCGACCTTTGCGCTGCTCGCCAACTGGTGGGCGGTCAAGGACCTGCGATCGCTACTCGACCTGGGGTCGTATCCGATCGTGCACGG
>DATEIG010000643.1:0-4222 GCA_035279185.1 Mycobacterium sp. | reverse complement strand
CCTGGAATTCACCGCGCTGCAGGATCGCCACGACGGTGGTGCCGATCGCCGCGGCCAGCGGGTTGCCGCCGAACGTGGAACCATGCTCTCCGGGGTGCAGCACCTCGAGGATGTCCCGGTCGGCGACGACAGCGGACACCGGCACCACACCGCCGCCGAGGGCCTTGCCGAGCAGGTAGATGTCGGGCACGACGCCCCAGTGGTCACACGCGAACGTGCGGCCGGTGCGAGCGAGACCGGACTGGATCTCGTCGGCGATCATCAACACATTGCGGTCGGTGCACAGCGCACGCACGCGCGGCAGGTAGTCGTCGGGCGGAACGATGATGCCCGCCTCGCCCTGAATGGGTTCGATGAGCACGGCGACGGTGTGATCGTCGATGGCAGCGGCCAACGCCTCGGCGTCACCGAACGGAACCGAACGGAAGCCGGGCGTGTAGGGCCCGAACCCGCGGCGCGCGGTGTCGTCGTCGGAGAAGCTGATGATGGTCGTCGTGCGGCCGTGGAAGTTGTTCTGCGCCACCACGATGTTGCCCTGGTCGGCCGGCACGCCCTTGACGTCGGTGCCCCACTTGCGAGCCACCTTGATACCGCTTTCCACCGCCTCGGCGCCACTGTTCATCGGCAGCACCATGTCCTTGCCGCACAGCTCGGCGAGTGCCTGGCAGAACGGTCCGAGCCGGTCGGAATGGAAGGCACGGCTGACCAGCGTCACGGTGTCGAGTTGGGCGTGCGCGGTGGCGATGATCTCGCTGTTGCGGTGTCCGAAGTTCACCGCCGAGTACGCGGCGAGGCAGTCGAGGTAGCGCCTGCCGTCGATGTCGGTGATCCAGGCGCCCTCGGCGCTGACGGCGACCACGGGGAGCGGGGAGTAATTGTGCGCGGCGTAGCGGTCGTCGACGGCGATCGCGGCTCCAGTGAGATCCCGGGTCGTCCCCTGCCCTTCGGGCGTGGGCCCATCGCTCCTGCCCTCCGAAGTTGGCGTCACAGCGTCAAGAATGGTCACGAATACACCTCCAGCGTGCAGCATTTGATAGATCCGCCGCCCTTCAACAACTCCGACAGATCGACGCCGATGGGGACGAATCCGGCATCGGAGAGTTGCTCGGCGAAACCGGTGGCGGTCGCCGGGTGGACGACGTGCAGGCCGTCGGAGACGGCGTTGAGGCCGAGCACGAAGGCGTCGGCGGTGGCCACCTCGATGGCGTCGGGGAACAGTTCGAGAAGCTGGGTGCGCGCCTCGTCGCTGAAGGCGGGCGGATAGTAGGCGACGGTGGTGTCGTCGAGCACCGTCAGGGCGGTGTCGAGGTGGTAGAAGCGGGGGTCGACGAGCTCGAGGCTGACGAGCGGCATCGCGAGCGCGGCGGCGATCTCGTCGTGCGCGCGCCGGTCAGTGCGGAAGCCGTAGCCCGCCAACACGATCGAGCCGACGACGAGGAGATCGCCCTGACCCTCGTTGACGTGACGGGTCGCGACGGGGTCGAAGCCGTGGCGCGTCATCCATTCGGCGTAGGCCGCGGCCTCTCCCGCACGCTGCGGATAAGCGAAGTTGGCGACGACGGCCTTGCCGTTCACGATCAAACCGCCGTTGGCGGCGTACACCATGTCGGGAAGTCCAGCGACGGGTTCGACGAGGTCGACTGTGTGACCCAATTCTTTGTATGTCTGGCGCAGGCTCTCCCACTGATTCATGGCCAGATGGGGGTCCACCGGGGTCGACGTGTCCATCCACGGGTTGATGGCGTACTCGACGGTGAAGAAGGTCGGTGCCGTCATGGCATACCGACGGGTCGTTTGGAATCGCAGCGTCATTGCGGCGACGTCGGATACCGGAGCCGTCTCGGCGGCGACATCTGAAATCGTCATGATCAAACGATATGGCGGGGCGATTTTGCAATCAATCGCCGTTCATTGCGTGTCTACCAGCGATTTGTTGTGTCAGAATGAATTGGACAGTGATTTGTTGCGTGGGAGTGTGAGCATGGAGCGGTTGGACGAGACCGATGAGCGCATCCTGGCGGAGTTGGCCGAGGATGCCAGGGCGACCTATGCCGAGATCGGCCTGCGGGTGAACCTGTCGGCTCCCGCGGTCAAGCGGCGGGTCGACCGTATGCTCGACAGCGGCGTCATCCGCGGCTTCACCACCGTCGTCGACCGAAATGCGTTGGGCTGGAACACCGAGGCCTATGTACAGGTCTTCAGGCACGGCACGGTCGCGCCGGACGAGTTGCGCAAGGCGTGGGTCGACATTCCTGAAGTGGTCAGCGCGGCCACCGTCACCGGAACCGCCGACGCGATCCTGCACGTGCTCGCCCGGGACATGCGTCATCTCGAAGTGGCGCTGGAACGCATCCGCTCGGCGGCCGATGTCGAGCGCAGCGAAAGCATCGTGGTGCTGACGAACGTCATCGACCGAATGCGGGGCTGAGGTGCCCGAACCGCAGGGTGGCGAACATTTGGCTCGGGCCATCGTGTAGAAAACCCCACGTGAGCACATCCGCGGGCATCGTCATTGTGGGAGGCGGTCTTGCCGCCGCCAGGACCGCCGAACAGCTGCGCCGATCGGAGTACGGCGGCGCCGTCACGATCGTCAGCGACGAGGACCATCTGCCGTATGACCGGCCGCCGCTGTCCAAGGAAGTTTTGCGCGCCGAGACCGACGACGTCACGCTCAAGCCTGCCGAGTTCTACGAGGAGAACGACATCACCGTGCGACTCGGCAATGCGGTGGCTTCGGTCGACCCTGCCGCGCAGACGGTGACGCTGGCCGACGGATCAGAGCTTGCCTACGACGAGCTGATCATCGCGACCGGGCTCGTGCCGAGGACCATTCCGTCGTTCCCGGATCTCGAAGGTATCCGGGTACTGCGTTCGCTCGACGAGAGCATCGCGCTGCGCGAGCATGCGGGTTCGGCAAGCAAGGCCGTGGTCGTCGGTGCGGGCTTCATCGGCTGCGAAGTGGCGGCGAGCCTGCGCGGTATGGGAGTGAATGTCGCTCTGGTGGAACCGCAACCGACACCGCTCGCGTCGGTGCTGGGTGAGCAGATCGGCGCCCTGGTCACCCGACTGCACCAGGCCGAGGGCGTCGACGTGCGCTGCGGGGTCGGAGTGGACGAGGTGCGTGGCACCGACCGCGTGGAGAAGGTGGTGCTGTCGGACGGCGCCGAGCTGGACGCTGATCTGGTCGTCGTCGGAATCGGCTCGAAACCCGCAGTCGACTGGCTCGACGGCAGCGGCATCGAGGTGGACAACGGCGTGGTGTGTGACGACGTCGGCCGCACCTCCAGCCCTCACGTGTGGGCGATAGGCGACGTCGCGTCATGGCGGCACCCCGTGGGACATCAAGTGCGCGTTGAGCATTGGAGCAATGTCGCCGACCAGGCGCGGGTCCTGGTGCCCGCACTTCTCGGTAAGGAGATTCCGGCGACGGTGTCGGTGCCCTACTTCTGGAGCGACCAGTACGACGTCAAGATCCAATGCCTCGGTGAACCGCAAGCCGATGACACCGTGCATGTGGTCGAGGACGACGGCCGGAAGTTCCTGGCCTTCTATGAACGCGACGGCGTGGTCGCAGGCGTGGTCGGCGGCGGGATGCCCGGCAAGGTGATGAAGGTGCGGACCAAGATCGCCAACGGTGCCCCGATCGCCGACGTGCTCCCGTCGTCCTAGAACTCGCCGAGGTAGAAGCTGCTGCCCTGATCGTCGGTGCACAGCGCGGACTTGCCGTACGACTGCTGTGACGGCTCCTCGATGACGGTGCCTCCCGCTTCTCGAACGCGCGCCACCGCCGCATCGACGTCCTCGACCGTCCACATCGGCACGGTCACGGATTGCGCGCTTCCGCCGGCGACACCCGCCATCGGATGCGTCTCGAGCACCTGCCAGCCGTCCTCGATCCGGCCCGGTTCGAAGGTCCAGAACAGGATCCCGCTGTAGAACGCCTTGAAGGCGCTCGAGTCGGGAACCTGATACGTGATGTACGAGAGTTCGCCTGGCCCAGACCCATTCAGTGCCGGGCGCGGTTGCCCGGGGTTCGGTTGGAAAACACCGAACGGCGCGCCCGCAGGATCGGCGCCACTGCTGACCGTGCCGAATTCGAACTGCTCCAGCTCGTCGACCGTCCCACCGGCGTCGACGATCGCGCGCCGTGCTCCCTCGACATCGGTGACGGCGTAGCAGCAGAACAGCGTCGGCGGGCCGTCCACGGAGTACAGGCCGATGC
>DATEIG010000642.1:0-4603 GCA_035279185.1 Mycobacterium sp. | reverse complement strand
GCCTGCGTCAACCGGCTTCGGATTCTAGAGGTCCAGCGGCTGCGGCCCTTCGGTGTTGATCACGCCCATATGTGCGTAGTAGGTCGGATAGTCGGACAGTGCGGACAACAACTCGTCGACGAATTCCTGTTCACTTCGGGTCAGCGCGGGGTTGGCCTGCCGTTGCCGACCGATCGTCGACGAATCGTCGTTGACCGGCGAAGCCGAGCAGAAGCTGCCGAACCCGTGCGTCGGATAGACCTCGGCGTCGGAAGGAAGGGAATCGGCAAGCCGCCGAACCGATCGGTACTGCGCGCGCGCCAACGACTCTGTCTGATCGTCGTCCACGAGATCGGTGCGTCCCGTGCTGCCGAACAGCAGCGAACCGCCGGTGAAGACACCCGCGGTCGTCCCGGCGTCATCACGCAACTCGTAGGCCACATGGTGGTCCGTGTGGCCAGGAGTGTGGATGACCGTCAGGGAGAAGCCGTCGGCGTCGACGACGTCGCCGTCGCGGACCCGGCGGGCGGGATAGCCGAGCGTCTCACCGTCGGGGACGACGTATTCGGCCCCCACTGCACGCGACAGTTCGAGCCCGCCTGTCACGTAGTCGTTGTGGACGTGGGTTTCCAGCACGTGGGTGATGCGGGCGTCACCGACGACGTCGAGCACGCGGTCGATGTCGCGCTGGGGATCGATCACCACCGCCACACCCGAATCGATGACGACGTAGCTGCGATCCCCCAGCGCCGACGTCTCGATGATCAGAACCCGCATCGTCAGCCGACGGCCAGCGCCGGTTCGCGCGCGGCGGAGTACTCCCTCCAGGCCGACACCACGGCCTCCAATTGCTCCGGCGTATGACGACCCAGCCCGCATTCGGTGGAGATGCCGAAGCTCGGCAGGAACTCCTCGGCGAGGGCGGACCGCTCCAATGCCCCGGCTGCGCCGTCGTCGGCATGCAGTAGGCCGAGATAGATCTCCGTGCTGGGTTCCAGTGCCAGCCCGCTCAGCGGCTGCCAGTGTGCGCGTTTGTTCCACGCGGTGACCGTGGCGGCTTGGATGGCGTCGATCCGCCGCTGCACGTGCCGGGACAACCCGTTGGCCAATGTGACGATCGCGGTGGCGTCGCGCGGAAGGATGTGCCGTCCGCCTCGTGCCGCGGCTTGTTCGTCGGGTGGATCGCCCATGAACGGAGACGCCCCGAACTTCGAATCGCCGTAGCACAGATGGAACGTCAGGTCGGCGTCGTCGTGTACCCACGACGCCAGCCGTGCGGTCGCGGCGAAGATCGGCTCGAACGCACCGTACGGGTTGTCGAACCACCCCTCGATGGTCGCGAGCTCGGTCGGCAGATCCCATTGGATCGCCAGATCATTCGGCGGGATCGTCTCCTGCAAACGGGCGACGCTCCCCCGCAGCTGCTGTTCGTAGGCGTAGGCCACCTCGACCTGGGAGTCCAACTCCACGAACGAGTTCACCGCGTTGAACGGCGTGGGAATCGACACCAGAAAACGTGAGTCCTCGGTGATCAGCCCGTCGCGGCGGGCAGTGGTGAAGGAGGCGTAGGACCGCGCCGCGACGCTGTGGTAGTCGACGGGCCGAAATGCCACGGCGACGCCCTGACGAACCCTGGCCCTGCCGTCGGTGACATCGAGCGTCGGGTTGTCGAGGAAGTGATCCGCCTGCGTGAGAACCCAATTCGCCCGGTTACCGGGTTCGCCGTCGGGGATTCGGGTGACCCCGGGCTGCAGTAGGGTGCCGACGAGTCGGAGCGCATCCTCGACGGTTGCGACGTTGATGCTTCCGGTCAGATAAAAGCCAGTCATCGTGTTCCTTTGTCAGTCGCCGGTTCCTACAGCAGCACGCCGAGCCGGGGCGGCTTCGTGCCGTGGAGCGTGTAATTGCCGAGGTGAACGTACTTCCACCTGGCCGGATCGTGGAGCGAGTGCACTCGCACATTGCGCCAGTGCCGGTCGAGTGCGTATCCCCGGTCGGTGGCCGACGCCCCCGCGAGTTCGAAGACACCGCTGGCGATTTCGACGGCGAATTCCTGCGCCAGCGCCTTGGCTGCGGCAACGTTCAGCGATGCGGCCGCCGCCCCCTCCCGCGTCAGTTCCGGGGCGGCCACTGCGTCGTCGACAAGCCGGGCACCGTGTCCGAGCAACGCCTCGAGGGCGTAGAGGCGCGCCGTCAGCTCGCCGAAGCGGCGCACCACGTGGGGCTCGTCGCCCGCCGACTCGACCCCGGCCTCCCACCACGGGCGGCTTCTCGTGGTGACGAACCGTGCGCCGTCCTCAAGCGCGGCGCGCGCGATGCCGACGTCGACCGCTGTGTGCAACGCCTGGTCGAACGCGCCGAGCACGGCGGGCGGTGACGTCACCGGATCCGGGTCGGGCCCCTCGTCGATGACGAACTCGGCATCGACGACCACCCCGTCGAAGACGACCTCCCCGCTGGCGGTGCCGCGCTGACCGAACGACGACCACTTGTCGAGGTTCAACGTCACGCCCGGATCGCCCGGCCGCACGAAAACGGTTGCGCCGTGGGCCGGCTCTGTGTTCGGAATCCTCGCCGCGACGCCGATCCAGCTGGCCCCCAAGGTGCCTGTGGCATAGAACTTCTTGCCGCTGAGTAGCCATGTGCCGTCGTCTCTCGGCGTCACGGTGGTGAGCCGGTCGGCGCTGGTGCGTGTCCCCCGTTCGACCGTGGCGTTGCCGAGCTGGGCGCCCTGCAGGGCGTCGCGGTAGATCCGCGGCGACGGGTCGGCGCCGCCCAGCCCCCTGATCGCGAACAGCAGGACGAAATGCGAGAGCAGCAGCTGACCGACGGCCGAATCCGCCTGCGACAGAATGCGAAGCACCTCGACGGCCGTCGACGGCGGCAGCTCCGGACCACCGTGGTCGGCAGGCACGATGATTCCCAGCAGGCCAGCGTCGGCGACTGTGCGCAGCGCCTCCTCCGGCCACACTCCCGTCAGTTCACGCTCGACCGCGCCGGTGGCAATGGTTGCCGCGACGGACCGGGCGGCCTCGATCGCCTCCTCGCTCGACGTGAGTAGCGGCGTGGTTCGTTCAGTCGTGGTCATGGTCGAAGACGCTAGAGCCGTAACGAGGTTGGCGAAACCCGAGTCAAGCGACACTAAAGGGGCGTTCAGGAACACTGAACACCGCGTCGGCACTGATGCGCGCACCCACAGTGCGCACGAGCGACAGCAGCGTTGCCAGCGGCGTGCCGTCAGCGGGCCGCTCCGCTGTCGCGACCGAGATGCGCCGGATGAGGCGACGGCCCGCCACGCGGCGCACCGCCACATCCCCGCGATTACCGCCGACCGCCAAGGACGGAACAAGGGAGACACCGAGATTGGCGGCAACCATCCCCTGCACCGTCGAGTAATCCTCGGACCGAAAAGTCACCGAGGGCGTGAAACCCGCTCGCATACAGGCTTGTTGGAACACCCGGACGTCGGGACAGCGGCCGGTGGCACTGCTCACCACCCACTGTTCCTTCGCGAGCGCCGCGAACGGCACTTCGGTTGCCGTCGCGAGGCGATGTCGCGCGGGAAGCACGACGAAGAACTCGTCGTCGTAGACGGGCACCGTGTGCAGACCGGGGTATTCGGGCCGATCGCCCGGGACTTCGGTGATCACCACCGCGTCGACGCCGTTGCTGCCCAGCAGCTCGACTCCCTCGTGCGGGTCGGCGGGGACGAGGTTCAACTCCACGTCGGGCAGCACCGACTTGAACCGGGCGAACACAAACGGGAGCAGCGTCGCCGCAACGCTGGCAAACGATGCCACGCGCACGACACCGGGTCGGGCCGTGGCGAGAAGCAGCAGATCCCGCTCGGCGACCGAGACGGCGCGCAGGATCCCCTCGGCGTGTTCGAGCAGCTTGGTCCCCGCAGGTGTCGGCCGGGCTCCGGTCGAGCTGCGCACCAGCAGTGTCACACCGACATCGCGTTCCAGGGCCGTGATCTGCTGGGAGACCGCCGACGTGGTGTAGCTCAGCGAGGTGGCGGCCGCACTCAGCGAGCCGCAGCGGATGACCTCCTGCAGCACGACGAGACGGCGCACATCGAACACGCCAGAAATCTAGGCGCGGCGTCGCACGGCAGCCATGGTTGCGATCAGCGGGATGCAATCGCCATCAGTACGCCGACGCGGCGCCCTTCGGCACGATGCCGTGGTGCAGTTCGGCGACATCGGGGTGGGCTCGGGTGCGCGACTTCCATGCGTTCTCGCCATAGGTGTTGAAGATCGGATTGTCCGGGTCGGTTTCGACACCGCGCGACAATGCGGCCAACTCAGGCGGCAGCGTTATCACCGGGACCAACGCATCCAGCGCGGGGTTGAGGAAGTACGGGATCGACACCCGGTCGGTGCCCGGGGCGGGCGCGATCACCCTGTGGCGGGTGGCGCGCAGATAGCCGCCGCTGGCGACCTCGAGAAGCTCTCCGATGTTGACGATGAAGGCGCCGCGCACCGGCGGCACGTCGATCCAGTGGTCATTGCCGAGCTCGACCTCGAGCCCCCGAGAGTCCGGCTCGACGAGCAGCAACGTCAGCACACCCGAATCCTTGTGCGCCCCAACGCCTTGCGATGTCTCGGCGGTCCCTGGATAA
>DATEIG010000641.1:0-16862 GCA_035279185.1 Mycobacterium sp. | reverse complement strand
CGATCAGGATCGCTGCCGGGGTTGGCGGATGTGCGTATCCGGCTGTCCGTACAAGAAGGTGTACTTCAACCACAAGACCGGCAAGGCCGAGAAGTGCACGTTGTGCTACCCGCGCATCGAAGTCGGTCTGCCGACGGTCTGCTCGGAGACCTGCGTTGGTCGGCTGCGTTATCTCGGGCTGGTGCTCTACGACGTGGACAGGGTGCTCGAAGCGGCGTCGACGGAGAAGGACACCGACCTCTACGAGGCGCACCGGCAGATCCTGCTCGACCCCACCGATCCGGCGGTGATCGCCGGTGCGCGCGCCGAAGGCATCTCCGACGAATGGATCGAGGCCGCGCAGCGCTCGCCGGTCTACGCGCTGATCAACACCTACCGCGTCGCGCTGCCGCTGCACCCGGAGTTCCGCACCGTCCCGATGGTCTGGTACATCCCGCCGCTGTCGCCGGTCGTCGACGCCGTCAGCCGCGACGGTCACGACGGCGAAGATGCCGGCAACCTGTTCGGTGCTCTCGAGGCGCTGCGCATCCCGCTGCAGTATCTGGCGGAGTTGTTCACCGCAGGCGACACCGCCGTGGTGGAGGGGGTACTGCGCCGGCTGGCCGCCATGCGGTCCTACATGCGCGACATCAACCTCGGCCGCGAAACCCAGCCGCAGATTCCCGAGGCGGTCGGGATGACCGAAGAACAGATCTATCAGATGTACCGGTTGCTTGCGCTCGCGAAATACGAAGACAGATATGTGATTCCGACCGCCTACCAGGTCGACGCACACAACGTGGAGGAAGCCGGCTGCGCGTTGTCGTTCGACGGCGGTCCGGGGATGTACGAATCCGGCCCGTTCGGCGAGGCCAGCGGCGGCCCGGTACCGGTCGCCGTGGAGACCTTCCATGCGCTGCGCCACCGCCAGACCGACGAGGGTATGGCCGCCAACGCCGGCCGACCGTCGCGGGTGAACCTCCTCAACTGGGACGGCCGCGGGGTGCCGACGGGAATGTTCCCGAAGGAGGGCGGACAATGAGGGTGTCGCTGCGCCCGCCGTCGAACGTGTTGCGCGACAGGGTGGTCTGGCAGTGTGCTTCGCTGCTGCTGTGCTATCCCGACGATGTCGGGATCAGCTGCGCCGCCGAACTGCTCGAGGGCATCGGCGGTGCGGCGGCCGACCGGCTGCGGCGGACCGTCGATGCGCTGAGAGCGGCCGGTTCGCTGCGGGCCGCCACCGAGTACGTCGACACCTTCGACATGAACCGGCGGGCCACGCTGTATCTGACGTACTGGACCGCGGGCGACACCCGCAATCGCGGCACCGCGATGCTCGAGTTCAGCAGCGCCTACCGTGCCGCGGGCATGCGACCGCCGTGCGGTGAGGCACCGGACTTCCTTCCGGTCGTGCTCGAGTTCGCGGCGACCGTCGACGCCGCCGCGGGCCGCAGGCTCCTCGCCGCGCACCGTGTGT
Organism: Mycobacterium sp.; assembly: GCA_035279185.1. Lineage (GTDB taxonomy): Bacteria > Actinomycetota > Actinomycetes > Mycobacteriales > Mycobacteriaceae > Mycobacterium. The sequence goes on along the minus strand of DATEIG010000641.1, from coordinate 15,406 downwards.
CCATCGACGTTCTGCACGCCGCGCTCACCGAGCTGAGGTCTCCGTACGCCGACACTGTCGCCGCCGTTCGCACGACGCTGCCAGCACCGACCGATCGGGATGCGGCGAAGGCCACCAGGTTGGTCGAGGCCGGTCCGCCCGCGGAATCCGTTGGTCTGCAACCGTTCACGTTGACAGTGCCACCGAGGCGGACGTGAGGGAGGACGGCATGCTCGGCGAGATCTTCTGGGATGTGGTGCCCTACGTGACGCTGGCCGTGGTCGTCGTCGGGACGTGGTGGAGGTACCGCTACGACAAGTTCGGTTGGACGACGCGTTCATCGCAGCTCTACGAGTCGCGGCTGCTCCGAATCGGCAGCCCCATGTTTCACTTCGGCATCCTCGTGGTCATCGTCGGCCATCTCATCGGGCTGCTGATCCCCGAGTCATGGACGGCCGCTGCAGGATTGAGCGAACACGCATACCACGTCCAGGCGGTGGTGCTCGGCACCATCGCAGGCGTCACCACGCTTGCCGGTGCCGCACTGCTGATCTACCGGCGTCGTACTCGCGGCCCGGTGTTCATGGCCACCACCGTCAACGACAAGATCATGTACGTCGTGCTGGTGCTCGCCCTCGTCGCCGGTCTGTACGCGACCGCACGCGGGTCCGGCGTCGTCGGAGAGGCTTACAACTACCGGGAAAGCGTCTCGGTGTGGTTCCGCTCCATCTGGGTGCTGCAACCTCGCGGCGATCTGATGGCCGAGGCGCCGCTGTACTACCAGTTGCACGTTCTGATCGCGCTCGGGTTGTTCGCGCTGTGGCCGTTCAGTCGGCTCGTGCATGCATTCAGCGTGCCGATCGGCTACCTGTTCCGGCCCTACATCGTGTACCGCAGCCGCGACACCGAACCGGGAGACGCTCTGGTGGGGTCGGCGCCGCGGCGCCGCGGGTGGTGACGGTGCGGCACTGGAGCTGACCGTGGATCCGCGCCGAAGAAGGGACCTATGTCCCTACTGCAGGGTCCGTCGACCAACGACTCTGGAGGTATGGAGCAGCTGACGGTACTGGACGCGGGATTTCTCGAAGCCGAGGACTCGGATCGACACGTGAGCCTGGCCATCGGCGCCATCGCGGTGCTCGCCGGACCCATGCCCCAATTCGACTCGTTCGCCGCCGAACTGGCCGACCGCATCATGGCGGTGCCTCGTCTGCGACAGGTGCTGCACCGGCAGGCGCTCGATCTCGGCGCCCCCGAATGGGTGCACGGCGCCGACATCGACATCGCCCACCATGTGCGCCGGGCCGCCCTGCCGCGGCCCGGCGACGACACCGCACTGTTCCGGTGGGCGGCCGAGGTGATGGAGCGCCGCCTCGACCGCGACCGTCCGCTGTGGGAGTGCTGGGTCGTCGACGGGCTGGCGCACAACAGGTGGGCGATCCTGATGAAGTTGCACCACTGCATCGCCGACGGCGTCGCGGCCACCCACGTGCTCTCGGCGCTCTGCGACGGCAGCGGCGGCGATACGTTCGCCACCGAGATCCGGGCGGCCCGCGCACCTGCGCGGCGCGGTCTGCGGCTGCCTGCGCTGAGCCTGAACCCGATCGATTGGATGTCCACGGCGTGGCGGACGTCGGCGGGCATGACAGCTGCGGCGGGCCAGGTCCTGCAGGGCGCCGCCGAAATCGCCGGTGGACTCATCCGTCCCGCGGCACGGTCGTCGCTGACCGGGCCGGTCAGCACCATGCGCCGGTACGCTTCGGTCGAGGCGTCGCTGTCCGACGTCGCACGGATCTGCGACCGGTTTGAGGTCACCGTGAATGACGTTGCGCTGGCGGCGATCACGGACAGCTTCCGAACCATGCTGATTCGGCGCGGCGAGCAACCGCAGAAGAATTCTCTTCGCACCCTCGTGCCGGTGTCCGTGCGATCCAAGGATGCGGCGGACGAAGCGGGCAACCGGGTCTCGGTCATGCTGCCGTACCTTCCCGTCGACGAGTCCGATCCCATCCAGCAGCTGCACACCGTGCACGCGCGGCTGACACGGGCCAAGGGCGGCGGGCAGCGTCAAGCGGGCAACGTCCTCGTCGCCGCCGCGAATGCGCTTCCCTTCGCGTTGACGGCGTGGACGGTGCGGGCGTTGACGCGGCTGCCTCAACGAGGAGTCGTCACGTTGGCGACGAATGTTCCCGGACCGCGCAAGCGGATGCGGGTTGCGGGCCGCGAGGTCATCCGGCTGCTTCCGATTCCGCCGCTCGCCCTTCAACTGCGGACCGGGATCGCGATCCTGAGCTACGCCGACCACCTGTCGTTCGGCATCATCGGCGACTACGACGCGGCACCCGACGTCGAGGAACTCGCGGTCGGAATCGACCGGGCGATCGCCCGCCTCACCTCACTCGCCACAACACATTGGCGCACGACCCCGGTGGGGACTCTCGCACTGGTACAAGGAGGTTGACATGCCGAAAGGGCAACCGCTGGAAGAACTCAACCGCAGACAGTGCCTGGATCTGCTGGCCGGGCCCCGTGTCGGCCGGCTGGTCTTCACCGAGGACGCACTGCCCGCAGTTCAGCCGGTGAACTACCGGTTGTGGCGCGACGACGTGGTCATCCGGGTGGCCGGCGGGGCGAAGCTCGCCGCCGCGACCGACAACCAGGTGGTGGCATTCGAGGCCGACGAGGTGGACGATGACCTCCGTACCGGCTGGAGCGTCACCGTCGTCGGACACGCCGAGCCGATCACCGACGTGGACGCGCTCGTGGAACTGGCAGGCACCTTCCTGCAGCCGTGGGTGGAGGGCCGGCGCGACCACTTCGTGCGCATTCGGACGGAGAAGATGACCGGACGCCGGTTCCGGGATCCGGCCCGTCCGCGCTATCACGCCGCGGGTTGACAGCGCGCGCTGATCGGCCGTTGCGGTTGCGAAGTCGCACAAACCGGCCGCTGATTCCGCGACACTCGAGGGGAGACCGATGAAAGGGGATCTCGGGGTGGTCAGCGTGTTTCTGGTCGACGACCACGAAGTCGTTCGTCGCGGCCTTGTCGACCTGCTCGGTTCGGATCCCGATCTGGAAGTCGTCGGCGAGGCCGGTTCGGTGGGCGAAGCCTTGGCCAGGATCCCCGTCGCGCGTCCCGACGTCGCGGTGCTCGACGTGCGTCTTCCCGACGGCAACGGAATCGAGCTGTGCCGCGACCTGCTGTCCGACCTGCCGGATCTGCGCTGCCTCATGCTGACGTCCTACACGTCGGATGAGGCGATGCTGGACGCGATCCTCGCGGGCGCCAGCGGCTTCGTCGTCAAGGACATCAAGGGCATGGCGCTCGCTCAGGCGATCAAGGACGTGGGCGCGGGAAAGTCGCTTCTGGACAACCGCGCCGGCGCCGCTCTGCTCGCGAAACTGCAGAGCGAGCGTGACGACCCGCTGTCGGGATTGACCCAGCAGGAACGCACACTGCTGAACCTGCTCGGTGAGGGACTCACGAACAAGCAGATCGCCGCCCGTATGTTCCTCGCGGAGAAGACCGTGAAGAACTACATGTCGCGCCTGCTCGCCAAACTCGGTATGGAGCGCAGGACACAGGCCGCGGTGTTCGCCTCGAAGCTGGATCAGCAGCGACGACCCCCCACCCCGATGCCGTGACCGAGGCTGGCCGCCCGAACCGGTCGCGCGGTGACCGCCCGCTTCGAGACACGCTGTCCCAGTTGAGGCTTCGGGAATTGCTCGCAGAAGTCCAAGACCGGGTGGGTCAGATAGTGGAGGGCCGGGATCGTCTCGACGGCCTCATCGACGCGATGCTGGCCGTCACATCGGGCCTCGAACTCGACGCCACCCTCCGCGCGATCGTGCACACCGCCATCGAACTGGTCGACGCGCGATACGGCGCGCTGGGGGTTCGCGGCGACGGGCACAACTTGATCGAGTTCGTCTACGAAGGTATCGACGATGCCGCGCGCGAGGTGATCGGCCATCTGCCCGAAGGGCTGGGTGTGCTCGGCCTGTTGATCGATCAACCCAAACCCATTCGGCTGGACGATATTCGGCACCACCCGTCATCGGTCGGCTTCCCGCCGAACCACCCGCCCATGAAGACCTTTCTCGGAGTCCCGGTGCGCATCCGCGACGAGGTCTTCGGCAACCTCTACCTGACGGAGAAGATGGGCGGCAGACCCTTCAGCGAGGACGACGAGATCCTCGTCGAGGCGCTGGCGGCCGCCGCGGGCGTCGCGATCGACAACGCACGCCTCTACGAACAGTCCCGGAGCAGACAGTCGTGGATCGAGGCCACCCGCGACATCGCGACGGAGATGTTGTCCGGTGCGGAGCCTGCCACGGTCTTCGGGCTCATCGCGGATGAGACGCTGCGGCTCACCGGAGCATCGTCCGCGGTGGTCGCTATCGCCGCCGATGCGGATACCCGCGATTCGGAGGTCCCGGAGTTGGTCGTCGCCGCGACGGCAGGAGCAGTCGACGGCACAGGACTCGACCTCGACCAGACACCGCTGCGAGAGACCGTCACCACGGGAACGGCACACCGATTCGAGTCCGTCGGCCTCGGCATCGGCGCCGGCGCCGGTCCCGCTCTGATGGTTCCCCTTCGTGCCGCGGACTCCGTCGCGGGCGTGGTGATCGCGCTTCGGCCCGTCGACGCCTACCCGTTCACCGCCGATCAGCTCGACATGCTGGCCGCGTTCGCCGACCAGGCCACGCTCGCCTGGCAGCTCGCCATGTCTCAGCGTCGGATGCGTGAACTCGACATCCTGACCGACCGCGACCGCATCGCACGCGATCTGCACGACCACGTGATCCAGCGGCTGTTCGCCGTCGGCTTGACTCTGCAGGGCACGATCCCGCGGGCCCGGTCGGACGAGGTCCAGCAGCGACTGACCGGCTGCGTCGACGACCTCCAGGAGGTCATCCACGAGATCCGCACCGCGATCTTCGACCTGCACCACGCGCCGTCGCGGACGCTGCGGCAACGGCTGGACGAGGCGATCGCTCAGTTCTCCAGCTCGGATCTGCGTACGACCGTGCAGTTCGTCGGACCGCTGTCCGTTGTCGGCGCGGAACTGGCCGATCACGCGGAAGCCGTGCTGCGCGAAGCGGTGAGCAACGCCGTTCGGCACGCCGACGCCACCACGCTGTCGGTCAGCGTGAAGGTCGAAGACGACCTCACGATCGACGTCGTCGACGACGGTCGCGGCATCGCAGGCGACGCCGTCGCCGAAAGTGGGTTGGCCAATCTGCGCAGACGAGCCGAGCAGGTCGGCGGACAGTGCTCGATCGGACCTGGACCCGACGGCGGCACCATGCTGCACTGGTCGGCCCCGCTCACATAGGTGATTTCCCTCTAATCGATGTCGTCGACGACATCGGAGAGCGGGCGTCGCGGCGTATGGGGTAGGGGGTCGGCGTTGACCGGCGCCCACCCGATGCGCAACAACATCTGCGGGTAGCCGCTGTCGCCGAAGACATCCGCCCGCACCGCGGCTCGCGTTTCGGCGATTTCGAGCGGCTCGGTGACCGGACAGCTCGCCAAGCCGGCCGCGGTCGCGGTGAGCAGCACCATGCTCGTGGTCTCACCGGCGCGCAGCCGCGCAAGCGGGCTGTCGTCCTTGGTGCCCAACGCCACCACGACGGCGGCGTCGTCTGCAGGGGGCACGTCCGGCTGCGCCAACGCCGGGCCTGCGAAGAACCGGCCGGGGATCGGTGCACCCGGATAGGACTTCGGCGTGCTTCGGGCGGGCACGCCCGCCACCGCGGCATGCCGTCCGCTCCAGGTCGACAGCTCGCTGAGGTAGTCGTAGTCCTTCACGTGCTGCCACACGGCCTGCGCGACGATCTTCTGGAGCTGTGGCAGCGACTCCACCTTGCGCAACATCACCCCCATGCGTGCCGCTCTCGCACCCATCAACGCGATCTCCGAAGGCGGCACTCGCCACTCGCTGTACAGCCTGCGGTCCGTCCGCCGTTTCGGTATGGCCGCCGCCAAGGCGACGTCGAGTTCGGTTGCGGGCCGCGGAAACACCTCGATCGCGGCCAGGTGGTCGGGCTCTGCTGGATTGGGAAACCGGTGCACCTTGCATTCCCAGCCGAGCGCCGCCAACGCCGTCACGGCGTGGTGCAGACACGCGCCGCAGCTCAGCAGTAGGTCGCGACTGTCCGGATCGGTGTTGGGCAGATGTTTGTCGCGATCGGCGTACAGGTGCAGCGACTCGGTGCCCACGCGCCAGCGCCACGGCTGCGAGTTGTGAATCGACGGCGCTCTGCTCGCCAGCGACAACGCGGTGCGGATCGTCTCGCGATCGCAGGGAAGCATGTTCATGTAATCAATCTCGCCCGTGCCGACATGGGCAACTAGGGGCGAAAGTCCTCCATTGCGGTGGTGACACACGCGCCGAACGCGGATAGTCCTCATATGACAACGTCGCAGCCGACGAGGTGGAGCGGTAGCGCGGGCCGGCGCCTCGTGGCCCTGCTGGCCGTCGTCGCGCCGCTCGAGCAGGTCGGGTTCGACATGTACGCGCCCGCGCTGCCCCAGATCGCGACGCATTTCGCCGCGTCCAACGCGCTGGCGCAGAACACGGTGACGGCGTACGTCCTCGGCATGGCCCTGGTGGTGTTGCCGATCGGCCTCGTCGCCGACGCGGTCGGCCGCAAGCGAGTGTTGTTGACCGGGCTGAGCCTGATGCTGGTGACGAGCGTCGGCTGCGCGATGGCCACCGACATGGCGACGCTGCTCGCGCTGCGCTTCGTGCAAGGCATGGGTGCGGGGACGTGCCTGCTGCTGGCGGCGACGATCGCCGCCGACTGTTTCCAGGGCGCCAAGCTGGTGTCGGTGCTCGGGATCCTCGGCGCGGCATGGGGAGCGGCACCCGTGATCGCCCCTGCGGCAGGCGGTTTCATCGTGCAGGTCGCGTCGTGGCGGGTGGTGTTCGTCGTGCTGGCCGCGGTGGTCGCCACAGTCACCCTGCTCGTTGCCGTCGCGCTGCCGGAGACGCTCGAGCCCGGGCGCCGCACACCGATCGATCTGCGCGCCGCCGCAGGCGTGCTCGGCGAGGCGCTGCGCCATCCCGTGTTCGTCGCGTTCACGGCCATGTTCGGTCTCGTCGGCGCCGCCCAGATGGTGTTCGGTGTCGCGGGGCCGTTCCTGTATCAGGTGGGGCTTGGCTTCGCCTCTGCCACATACGGTTTCATCGCGCTCGGGGTGGGCGCCGCCAACTTCGTCGGCGCCGCGGCGTGCGGCGCGCTGGCCCAGCGGACATCGACTCCGCGGCTCGCCACGGCCGGCGCGGTGATGCTCGGCGTCGGGGGCGGCATCCTCGTCGTCTCGGCGCATTTCGTCGGGTTCAACGCCTGGTTCATCACCGCGGGCGCCGCGCTCGCGATGCTGAGCACCGGGGTACTCGATCCGCTGAGCAAGGGTCTGGCGATGGGGGTGTTCAAGCGCAACATCGGGCTCGTCACCGGGCTGATCAACACGGTCTGCTACGTCTCGATCACGCTGGCGTCGGCCTTGGTGGCGTGGCTGCCCGAGTCGTCGCAGGCGCCGCTGGGGTGGCTGTACGTCGGCGCGGCGGTCGGCATCACGACGTTGCTGCTCACGATGGGGCGGAAAGCGGGTGCGACGGTGGAGGCGCCGGCCGACGGCGAGGAACTGTGTTGTTCACCGCGCTGCTACCTCAGACACGAGGGCCGCACACACGCAGAAGGCCACGGCCCGTCTCCGGGCTCGTGACCTCTGTCGTCGCACTTCAATTGTGGGCGAAGGGGGACTTGAACCCCCACGTCCCGAAGGACACTGGCACCTGAAGCCAGCGCGTCTGCCATTCCGCCACTCGCCCCAACAACCGGGGGAGCCTATCAAACAAGGCGCCCCGATCCCCAACCGTACCGATCCGGCCCGAACCGCCGCCACCAGCGCCGAGGCGATTCTCAGAGTTCTGTTGGTCCCGCATCGGTATGCCCTGCCGATACCATGCAATGTGACAGGTGTGGTTACGCGACACGCGTGACCGGGCATCTGAAAGGGTAGTGACGGACATCGGCGACGAAGGCAGGCGATGAGATGGGTCTGGTTGACCGCATCGAGCGCAAGCTCGAGTCGACTGTCGGCGACGCCTTCGCGCGGCTGTTCGGCGGATCGATTGTGCCGCAAGAGGTCGAGGCCATGCTGCACCGCGAGGCGGAGTCGGGTGTCCGCGAGTTGGCGGGCGGCAGGCTCCTTGCCCCCAACGAGTACTTCATCACCCTCAGCGTGTCCGACTTCGCGAAGGTCAGCGCCGACCCCGACCTGACTACCGCCACGTTCGCCCGGCACTTGGAGGGTTATCTCCATGAGCAGGGATGGCAAACGTATGGTGATGTGGTCGTTAGATTCGAGCAGTCGGCGAACTTGCACACCGGACAATTTCGCGCTCGTGGTGTGGTCAACCCAGACTCCACCACTGGCGAACCCGCCCCAGCACAACGAGACCGCACGTACACCGCAGAACCAGGAGTACAACCGATGAGCGACAACCCGAACTACCGCGGAGGCCAGGGCCCGGGGCGGCCCGACGACTATTACGAGGAGCGCTACGGGCGTCCCGACGAGCAGGGCGGCCAGTATCCGCCCGACCAGCGGGGATATCAGCCGCCCGGCGGGGATCCGGGTCAGCGCCAGGGCTACCCCGACCAGGGCGGCTATCCCGATCAGGGCGGCTACCCCGACCAGGGCCAGGGCGGCTACCCCCCGCAGCAGCAGTACGAGCAGCGCCCGCCCGCCGGGTACGGACCGCCTCAGGGTGGCGGCTACGACCAGGGCGGCTACCGTCCGGCGCCCGGCGGCTATCCCCCGCCCGGCGGTCAGCCCGGCTACGGCGGCGACTACGGACGCCAGGACTACGGCCAACCCCCGGCCGCGCCGCGCCAGGACGACTACGGCCGCCCCGCCGGCTACCCGGACCAGGGCCAGCCGAGCTATCCGGACCAGGGCGGCGGCTACCCTGACCAGGGCCAAGGCGGCTACCCCGATCAGGGCGGCGGCTACGGCGACCAGAGCTATGCCGGTGGCCAGCAGTACGGTCGCCAGGATTACGCCCAGCCCGACTACGGCCGCCAGGACTACGGCCAACCCGCCGGTGGCGGCTACGGCGACCAAGGCTACGGCGAGCCTGCGGGCGGCGGGTACGACTACGGCGCTCCCGCTGGCGCGGCAGCCGGATACGGGGCCGGCTACGGCCAGGGCGACTACCCGACCGCCGGCGCCTCGGTCACCCTCCAGCTCGACGACGGCAGCGGGCGCACCTACCAGTTACGGGAAGGCGCCAACGTGATCGGCCGCGGCCAGGACGCCCAGTTCCGGCTCCCCGACACCGGTGTCTCCCGCAGGCATCTGGAGATCCGGTGGGACGGCCAGGTCGCGTTGCTCGCCGATCTCAACTCCACGAACGGCACCACCGTGAACAACGCGCCGGTTCAGGAGTGGCAGCTGGCCGACGGCGATGTGATCCGTCTCGGACACTCCGAGATCATCGTCCGCGTCCACTGAGGGATTCGGCCGGTCACAGCACGGGTACAAGCTGTCGGCTTACCCCTCACGCTGCTGGCTGTCCAAGTATCGTGACGTTGCCGAGGGGCGGGCATGGGAAGGACGTCGGATGCAGGGACTAGTGCTGCAGCTGACACGCGTCGGGTTCCTCCTCCTGCTGTGGCTGTTCATCTGGTCGGTGTTGCGCATCCTTCGTACCGACATCTACGCGCCGACCGGTGCGGTGATGGTCCGCCGCGGGCTGGCGCTGCGGGGGTCGCTGCTGCCGTCGAGGCAGAAGCGCCACGTCGCCCGAACGCTCGTGGTGACTGACGGCGCGCTGGCCGGGACCCGCATCACCTTGGGCGGTCAACCCGTACTCATCGGCCGCGCTGACGACTCGACGCTGGTGCTCACCGACGATTACGCGTCGACTCGGCACGCCCGGCTGTCGCAGCGAGGTTCGGAATGGTATGTGGAAGACCTAGGATCGACCAACGGCACATACCTCGACAGGGCGAAGGTGACTACGGCGGTACGGGTTCCATTAGGCACGCCGGTTCGAATCGGCAAAACGGTGATTGAGTTGCGCCCGTGACGCTAGTACTCAGGTACGCCGCTCGCAGCGACCGCGGCCTGGTCCGGGCGAACAACGAGGACTCCGTGTACGCGGGTGCGCGCCTGCTGGCGCTTGCCGACGGGATGGGTGGCCACGCGGCAGGTGAGGTCGCGTCACAGTTGGTGATCGCCGCCCTTGCCCACCTCGACGACGACGAGCCGGGCGGCGACCTGCTCTCCAAACTCGATTCGGCGGTCAGGGAGGGCAACTCGGCCATCGCCGCGCATGTGGAGGCCGATCCCGAGCTCGAGGGCATGGGCACCACGCTCACCGCAATCCTGTTCGACGGCAACAGACTTGGCCTGGTCCACATCGGCGACTCCCGCGGCTATCTGATGCGCGACGGCGAGTTGTCGCAGATCACCAAGGACGACACGTTCGTCCAGACCCTCGTCGACGAGGGCCGGATCACCGCCGAGGAGGCGCACAGCCATCCGCAGCGATCCCTGATCATGCGGGCGCTCACCGGGCACGAGGTCGAGCCGACGCTGATCATGCGGGAAGCGCGCGCCGGCGATCGCTACCTGCTGTGCTCCGACGGGCTGTCGGACCCGGTCAGCCACGAGACCATTCAAGAGGCGATGCAGATCCCGGACGTCGCCGAGAGTGCCGACCGGCTCATCGAACTCGCGCTGCGCGGCGGCGGGCCGGACAACGTCACCGTCGTGGTCGCCGACGTCGTCGACTACGACTACGGGCAGACCCAGCCGATCCTCGCGGGCGCCGTCTCGGGTGACGACGATCAGCCGCCGCCCAACACCGCCGCAGGCCGCGCATCGGCCTTCAACCCGAAGCGCACCGAAGCCAAACGTGTTGTGGCGCAACCGGAAGAGGTGCCCAAGGCACCGCGCTCGCGGCGCAAGATGGTGGTCGCCGCCGTGATACTGCTTCTCGTCGTGCTCGCGGGGCTCGCGGTCGGCAGGGAGATCGTCAGAAGCAACTACTACGTCACCCAGCACGACGGCACCGTGTCGATCATGCGGGGTGTTCAGGGTTCCTTTCTGGGATACCAGCTCCAGGAGCCGTATCTGCTGGGCTGCCTGAACGAACGAAATGACCTGTCGCTCATCAGCCCTGCGCAGTCTCGCAGCGACCTGAACTGCCGGATGCTCAACGTCAACGACATGCGCCCGTCGGAACGCGCGCAGATCGTCGCGGGGCTGCCGTCGGGCAGCCTCGACAATGCGATCGGACAGATCGAGCAGCTCGCCCGTGATTCCGTGCTTCCGACCTGCCCCACGCGCACCCCGCCGCCGCCGACACCGACGGCCGCACCCCCGCCGCCGTCCGGGGCGCCCGAATCGCAGGGTCCCGCACCGGAAACGCCGACCGACCCCAACGGCCCTCAGGAGAGCCCCGCCCGCGGACCGCTTCCCGGCCCGGCGCCCGAGACGCCGACCACCGTCACCGCTCCCCCGACGCCGACAGCCACCGCGCTGCCGCCGCCGCCCTCCGAGCCGGGCAAGACCTGCCGGACAGTCTCATGACGACACAGCCGCAGCCGGCTGTCACCGTGTTGCCGCCCCTGCCCAACCGGCGCAACGCCGAACTCGCGCTGCTGGGGTTCGCCACCGTCATCACCACCGTCGCGTTGCTCATCGTCGAGACGAACCAGGAACAAGGCGTCAGCTGGGACCTGGCCTCCTACACGCTCGCCTTCATGGCGCTGTTCGGCGGCGCGCACCTGACCATTCGCCGCTTCGCGCCCTACGCCGACCCGCTGTTGCTGCCGGTCGTCGCACTGCTGAATGGGTTGGGGCTGGTCATGATCCACCGCCTCGACCTCGCGACCCGCGACACCTCCGCGGGCCCGAGCGCCAACCAGCAGATGCTGTGGACCCTCGTCGGCGTCATCGCCTTCTCGTTGGTCGTGGTGTTTCTTCGCGATCACCGGATGCTGGCGCGTTACGGGTATGTCTGCGGCGCGGTCGGGCTGATCCTTCTCGTCATACCCGCCGTGCTGCCCGCGTCGATGTCCGAGCAGAACGGTGCCAAGATCTGGATTCGCTTGCCGGGCTTTTCCATTCAGCCTGCCGAGTTCTCCAAGATCCTGCTGCTGATCTTCTTCGCGGCCGTGCTGGTGTCCAAGCGCAGCGTGTTCACCAGCGCAGGCAAGCACGTCCTCGGCATGGACCTGCCACGGCCCCGCGACCTGGCGCCGCTGCTGGCGGCGTGGATCCTCTCCATCGGCGTGATGATCTTCGAGAAGGACCTCGGCACGTCGCTGCTGCTGTACGCGTCGTTCCTCGTGCTGGTGTACGTGGCGACCGACCGCTTCAGCTGGGTGGTCATCGGCCTCGCCTTGTTCGCCGCGGGAAGCGTTGCGGCGTATTACATCTTCGCCCACGTGCAGACGCGGGTGCAGAACTGGCTCGACCCGTTCGCCGACCCCGACGGCGCCGGGTATCAGATGGTGCAGTCGCTGTTCAGCTTCGCCACGGGCGGGATCTTCGGCACCGGACTCGGCAACGGCCAGCCCGGTGTGGTGCCTGCGGCGTCGACGGACTTCATCATCGCCGCGGTCGGCGAGGAGCTGGGCCTCGTCGGGCTCGCCGGTGTGCTGATGCTCTACGCGATCGTCATCATCCGCGGGCTGCGCACCGCGATCGCGGTCCGCGACAGCTTCGGCAAGCTGCTCGCCGCGGGACTCGCGTCGACCCTGGGGATTCAGCTGTTCATCGTCGTCGGCGGCGTCACCAAGCTGATCCCCCTGACGGGTCTGACCACTCCGTGGATGTCCTACGGCGGATCCTCGCTGCTGGCCAATTACGTGCTGCTGGCGATCCTGCTGCGCATCTCCCACGCGGCGCGCAGGCCGATCGTCACCAAGCCGCCGAACAAGTCGCCGATCGCCTCCGCGAGCACCGAAGTGATCGAGCGCGTATGAACAAGTCACTGCGCCGGATCTCGATGATGATCATGGTCCTGATCGTGCTGTTGTTGGCCAACGCCACACTGACACAGGTCTTCACAGCGGACGGACTGCGGGCCGACCCGCGCAACCAGCGCGTGCTGCTCGACGAATACTCGCGCCAGCGCGGGCAGATATCCGCGGGCGGACAGTTGCTCGCGTATTCGGTGTCCACCGACGGTCGGTTCCGGTTCCTGCGGGTGTATCCGAACCCCTTCACCTACGCGCCGGTCACCGGCTTCTACTCGCTGCGGTTCTCGAGCAACGGCCTCGAGCGCGCCGAGGACACGATCCTCAACGGGTCCGACGAGCGCCTGTTCGGCCGACGGCTCGCCGATTTCTTCACCAGCCGCGATCCGCGGGGCGGAAACGTCGCGACGACCATCAATCCCCAGGTGCAACAGGCGGCTTGGGATTCCATGCAACAAGGGTGCAGCGGGCCGTGCACCGGCGCCGTCGTCGCGCTCGAACCCTCGACGGGCAAGATCCTCGCGATGGTGTCCGCGCCGTCCTACGACCCCAACCTGCTCGCCAGCCACAACATCGAGGAGCAGTCGAACGCGTGGGAGCAGTTGCGGGACAACCCCGGCAACCCGCTGCTGAACCGCGCGATCTCGGAGACCTATCCACCCGGGTCGACGTTCAAGGTCATCACGACGGCGGCCGCCCTGCAGTCGGGAGCGAACCCGAACACCCAGCTTCCCTCGGCGGCGCGAATTCCGTTGCCGGACAGCACCGCAACGCTGGAGAACTTCGGCGGCGCAACGTGCGGCGGAGGTCCGTCGGCGTCGCTGCGCGAAGCGTTCGCCAAGTCGTGCAACACCGCATTCGTCCAACTCGGCATCGACACCGGTGCCGACCAGTTGAAATCCACCGCGCAGGCATTCGGCCTTGACTCCAGTCCCGAGCCGATTCCGCTGCAGGTCGCCGAGTCCACCACGGGCCCGATCAGCGACGCCGCCGCCCTGGGGATGTCGAGCATCGGGCAGAAGGACGTCGCACTCACACCCCTGCAGAACGCGCTGGTGGCCGCCACCATCGCGAACAAGGGGATCTCGATGCAGCCGTACCTGGTCGACAGCCTCAAGGGGCCCGACCTGTCCAATATCGCGACCACGGCACCGCACGAACAGCGCCGTGCAGTGTCGGGGCAGGTCGCCGATACACTTACTGACTTGATGGTCGACGCCGAGCAGGCTACGCAGCAGAAGGGAGCCATCGCCGGCGTGCAGATCGCATCCAAGACAGGCACAGCGGAGCACGGGACCGACCCGCGCAACACTCCGCCACACGCGTGGTACATCGCGTTCGCGCCTGCCCGCGCCCCCAAGGTGGCTGTCGCGGTGCTCGTGGAAAACGGCGGTAACCGGCTGTCGGCCACCGGCGGCGCGCTCGCCGCACCCATCGGCCGCGCCACGATCGCGGCAGCATTGCGGGAGGGCACATGAGCCCCCGAAGCCGAGCGCGAGTGAGGATCGCAGCGCGGAACGCGCGAGGACCGGAGCGGGCGGGAGGCGAGCAATGAGCCCCCGCGTTGGTGTGACTCTGTCCGGCCGCTATCGCCTGCAGCGGCTGATCGCCACGGGCGGCATGGGCCAGGTGTGGGAGGCCGTCGACTCCCGGCTGGGCCGCCGCGTCGCGGTGAAGGTCCTCAAGGCCGAGTTCTCGTCCGACCCCGAGTTCGTCGAGCGGTTCCGCGCCGAAGCGCGCACGGTCGCAATGCTCAACCACCCGGGCATCGCCAGCGTCTACGACTACGGCGAGACGGACATGGACGGCGAGGGCCGCACCGCCTATCTGGTGATGGAGCTCATCAACGGCGAACCGCTCAACTCCGTCCTCAAGCGAACCGGTCGGCTGTCGCTCCGGCACTCGCTCGACATGCTCGAGCAGACGGGGCGTGCGCTGCAGGTCGCCCACACCGCGGGCCTGGTGCACCGCGACGTCAAGCCGGGCAACATCCTGATCACGCCCACCGGCCAGGTGAAGCTCACCGACTTCGGTATCGCCAAGGCCGTCGACGCCGCACCCGTCACGCAGACCGGGATGGTGATGGGCACCGCCCAGTACATCGCCCCCGAGCAGGCGCTGGGGCACGACGCCACGGCGGCCAGCGACGTCTACTCGCTGGGCGTCGTCGGCTACGAGGCGGTGTCGGGGAAGCGCCCGTTCACCGGCGACGGCGCGCTCACCGTCGCGATGAAGCACATCAAGGAGACGCCCGCTCCGCTGCCCGCGGACCTGCCGCCCAATGTGCGCGAACTGATAGAGATCACCCTGGTGAAGAACCCGGGCATGCGCTACCGCTCGGGCGGCCCGTTCGCCGACGCGGTGGCGGCTGTGCGCGCCGGGCGCAGGCCGCCGCGGCCGAACGCGGCGCCCA
>DATEIG010000640.1:0-5795 GCA_035279185.1 Mycobacterium sp. | reverse complement strand
GGTCGGCCGACGACATCCGCGCGACGCCGGTGCGCTCGCTGTCGCTTCGGCAGCTGGTCGCCGTCCATGTGATGTCGGTCGACGACGACACGCTGCGGTACTTCGTTCCGCGGCTCATGGAGTTGATGGTGACGACGCCCGCGCCGGTGTTCGATTTCCGAATGTCCGAGCTGGCCGGGCGATTGCCGTTGTGGCAGCCGGAGGAACAGGCCGCCGTGCGCCTATTCGCCGAAGCCGTATGGTCGGAACTGCTCAGCAGTCATCCCGCCGCGCTCGGCTATTTCTCCGATGTGCCGACCGCTCTCGATCTGCTCGAGTGGTGCGGGCTGTCGGTGATCGAGCATCTTGATGCGCTGCTCGCGGCTGGTACGCCGGCGGCCGCACTGCATCTCGCCGATCTCGTCGACGTCATGTGTACGATGAACGAGCCGTTCGAATCTGTCTCCAGCGCAAGAGTTTTCACATGGCTCCGTGATGCTGGCACCGGTGAGCGATTGGAGCAGGCGTTCTACGGCGCCGATTCGCCGGAGACCGCGCGCCTGCTGTCGGACGCCCACGAGTTGTGGGCGGTCTGCTGCCGCTGAGGCCGGATGGCTAGTCCGGGAAGTCCAGCGGAACCTGAAGCGTCGTGATGGTGGCCGCCAGACCGTCGTATTGGGCTGCCAGCAAGCAGAATTCGATCAGCTGCGATTTGTTCAGATGGCTGGCCAGCGTCGCCCACGTTTGCGGCGACACACCGCGGGTGACGACGAACTCGTCGGTGGCCGTGATCAGCGCCCGCTGCCGGTCGGACAGCCCCTCGGCGTCCGGGCCCTCGAAGATCTTGGCCTGCAGGTCGGGGCCCAGGCCGCGGGACCGGGCCAGCCTGCGATGCTGCTGCAGTTCGTACTCGCAGTCGCGCAGATGGCCGACCCGCAGGATGACCACCTCGGCGTCGCGCACCGGAAGCTTGCTCAGCACGCCGAGCAGCATCCCGCTGTAGGGCAGCCACGCGAGGAACAGCAGTTTGTGCTGCCCGATCACATTCAAGAGACTGAACCGCGGTCGGCGGATACCCCGCGCGCCGACTTTCGCGATGGCCCAGTTCAGTGGACCCAGTTCGCGGAAGCCGCCGGGTT
This sequence comes from Mycobacterium sp., assembly GCA_035279185.1. GTDB lineage: Bacteria > Actinomycetota > Actinomycetes > Mycobacteriales > Mycobacteriaceae > Mycobacterium. The sequence continues at coordinate 4,677 of DATEIG010000640.1, read as the reverse complement.
CGATGCGGGCGGGGGTGCTCACGATTGCCTCACCAGGTAGGGCGACACGGTGCTCCGATGCTCGTCGATGTCCAGCGCGCGACCCAGTGCGGGGAACGCGCGTTGCGGGCAGTTGTCCCTCTCGCACACCCGGCATCCGGCCCCGATCGGCGTGGCGACGTCGCCCGACAAGTCGAGTCCTTCCGAGTACACGAGACGGTGCGCGTGTCGTAGCTCGCAACCCAGCCCGATGGCAAAAGTCTTGCCCGGCTGACCATATCGCGATGCGCGGCGTTCGACGGTGCGCGCCACCCACATGTAGCTGCGGCCGTCGGGCATCTGCGCGATCTGAACCAGGATCTTGCCCGGGTTGGCGAACGTCTCGTAGACGTTCCACAGCGGACAGGTGCCGCCGCTGGAGGAGAAGTGAAATCCGGTGGCGGACTGGCGTTTCGACATGTTGCCCGCCTTGTCGACGCGCACGAACGAGAACGGCACACCCCGCATCGAGGGGCGCTGCAACGTCGAGAGCCGGTGTGCGATCGTCTCGTAGCTGACCTGGTAGAAGGCCGAGAGCCGTTCGACGTCGTAGCGGAACTTCTCGGCGACCTCGTGGAACTGCCCGTACGGGAGCACGGTCGCCGCCGCGAAGTAGTTGGCCAGGCCGAGGCGGGCCAGCGTGGTGGACTCCTCGCTGGTGAACTTGCCCTCGTCGACGAGCTTGTCGATCAGCGGCCCGAACTCGAGGTAGGCCAGCTCGGCGGCCATCTTGAAAACCTGTTGGCCGGACGAGAGGTGGCTGCCCATCTCGAGCCGCCGCGTCGCGGGGTCGTAGCGGTGCAGAACCGTGTCGCCCAGGTCTGAGCGCGCCACGATGTGCACGCCGTGGACGGCTTTGAGTCGGTCGGACAGGTCACGCGCCAGGTCCCCGCGGTGCATGCGCAGGTCGATGGTGAGGTTCTCGGCGGCGGTGTCCAGCTCGTGCAGATAGTTCTGCCGCTCGTAGAAGTAGTCGCGCACCTCCTCGTGCGGCATCGTGATGGAGCCCGATCCGGAGCCGAAGCCGTCGGAGTAGCGGTCCTCGGTCGCGGCGGCCAGCCGCGTGGTGGTGATCTGGTAGCGCCGATGCAGGTTGACCATGGCGCGCGCGAGGGTCGGGTGCGCGTTGACGATGTCGGCGATCTCCGCGGGATCGACATCGATGTCGAGGTCGCGGTCCATCGTGACCTCGCGCAGTTCGGCGACCAACCGGGTGTCGTCCTGCGACGCGAAGAACGTCGCGTCGACACCGAACACCTCGGTGATCCGCAGCAGCACCGCGACCGTCAGCGGCCGCACGTCGTGCTCGATCTGGTTGAGGTAGCTCGGCGAGATGTCGAGCATCTGCGCGAGCGCGGCCTGGCTGAACCCCCGCTCGCTGCGCAGCTGCCGAACGCGTGATCCGACGAACGTCTTGGCCACGTCAACGAGCATAACGAGAATGTGAAGGCCGCCTTCGCAGGCTTGGCAGACGGGCCTGCTGTGGCAATATCTGCAACCGTGAGTACCAACAAGGGGGCGGCCAGCGGTCTGGCGAAGGTCTTGATGCCGGTGCCCGACCCGCACCCTGATGTGTTCGACAAACAGTGGCCGCTTCGGGTCGCCGACATCGACCGCGAAGGCAGGCTGCGGTTCGACTCCGCATGCCGACACATTCAGGACATCGGCCAGGATCACCTGCGGGAGTTGGGTTTCGAGGAGACCCATCCTTTGTGGATCGTCCGACGCACCATGATCGACCTCATCAAGCCGATCGAGTTCCAGGACATGCTGCGACTGCGCCGCTGGTGCTCGGGCACGTCGAACCGCTGGTGTGAGATGCGGGTGCGTATCGACGGCCGCAGGGGCGGCCTGATGGAGTCCGAGGCGTTCTGGATCAACATCAACAGGGAGACCCAGGGCCCCGCGCGCATCTCCGACGACTTCATCGAGGGTCTGCAGCGCACCACCAGCGAGGGCAGGCTGCGGTGGAAGGCCTACCTGAAAGCGGGTGCCCGCCACGACGCCACCCAGATCCGCGAGTACCCGGTGCGCGTCACCGACATCGACCTCTTCGACCACATGAACAACTCCGTGTACTGGACGGTGGTCGAGGACTACCTGCTGTCGCGGCCGGAGATGTTCGCCGATCCGTTGCGCGTGACGATCGAGCACGACGCCCCTGTCGCTCTCGGGGACAAGCTGGAGATCATCGCGCACGTGCATCCGGCGGGGTCGACCGACCAGTTCGGCCCGGAACTGGCTGACCGCACTGTTACAACGCTCACATATGTGGTCGGCGACGAGACGAAAGCCGTCGCATCGATCTTCGCGCTCTGATCTTGTTTTCCTAACAGTACGAGCGTACTGACCTGCGACGATTCGTTACCCGCCGGTAACAACTGAACCGGTCAAGCGGTAAGTGACCTTCGCAAGATTCGCAAGACAACCGTACTGCTTAGCGGAAATTGGCAACGATGGCGGCTTGAAGTGCGGATATGCCGGGGTGCATCATCGGATTAGCACGACAGCGAATGCGCTGTGGGATTAGCAAGGATTCGAAGGAGCAGCCTGATGTCCACCGTTGGAGCACCGAAGTCACCCGAAGAGATCCAGAAGGACTGGGACACCAATCCGCGGTGGAAGGGCATCGAGCGCACCTACACCCCGGCCGACGTGGTCGCCCTGCAGGGCTCCGTCGTCGAGGAGGCCACCCTGGCCCGCCGCGGCGCCGAGGTGCTGTGGAGCCAGCTGCACGACATGGAGTTCGTCAACGCGCTCGGCGCGCTGACCGGCAACATGGCCGTCCAGCAGGTGCGCGCCGGCCTGAAGGCCATCTACCTCTCGGGTTGGCAGGTCGCCGGTGACGCGAACCTGTCCGGCCACACCTACCCCGACCAGAGCCTGTACCCGGCCAACTCGGTGCCGCAGGTCGTCCGCCGCATCAACAACGCGCTGCTGCGCGCTGACGAGATCGCCAAGGTCGAGGGCGACACCTCGGTCGAGAACTGGCTCGCCCCGATCGTCGCCGACGGTGAGGCCGGCTTCGGCGGTGCCCTCAACGTCTACGAGCTCCAGAAGGCGATGATCGCCGCCGGTGTCGCCGGTTCGCACTGGGAGGACCAGCTGGCGTCGGAGAAGAAGTGCGGCCACCTCGGTGGCAAGGTGCTGATCCCGACCCAGCAGCACATCCGCACGCTGACCTCGGCCCGTCTGGCCGCCGACGTCGCCGATGTGCCGACGGTCGTCATCGCCCGCACCGACGCCGAAGCCGCGACGCTGATCACCAGCGACGTCGACGAGCGCGACCAGCCGTTCATCACCGGCGAGCGCACCGCCGAGGGCTTCTACCGGGTGAAGAACGGCCTCGAGCCGTGCATCGCGCGCGCCAAGGCCTACGCGCCGTACTCCGACCTGATCTGGATGGAGACCGGCACGCCGGACCTCGAGCTCGCGGCGAAGTTCGCCGAGGGCGTCAAGAGCGAGTTCCCCGACCAGATGCTGGCCTACAACTGCTCGCCGTCGTTCAACTGGCGCAAGCACCTCGATGATTCGACGATCGCGAAGTTCCAGAAGGAGCTCGGCGCGATGGGCTTCAAGTTCCAGTTCATCACGCTGGCCGGATTCCACGCGCTCAACTACTCGATGTTCGATCTGGCCTACGGCTATGCCCGCAACCAGATGAGCGCCTACGTCGAGCTGCAGGAGCGCGAGTTCGACGCCGAGGAGCGCGGCTACACCGCGACCAAGCACCAGCGCGAGGTCGGCGCAGGCTACTTCGACCGGATCGCCACCACCGTCGACCCCACGTCGTCGACGACGGCGCTGTCGGGCTCGACCGAAGAGGGTCAGTTCCACTGATCTAGAACGCTGAGCAGACGCAAACTCGCACGATCGGACATCCGAGAGTGCGAGTTTGTGTCTGTTCGCGCCTCTAGTAGAAAGAGTCCTCGTGAGCATTGAACGGGTAGGTGTCGTCGGCGCCGGGCAAATGGGCTCGGGGATCGCAGAGGTGTCGGCGAAGGCAGGCGCCAACGTCGTCGTCTACGAACCCTCGGAAGAACTCGTCGAGGCGGGCCGCAAGCGCATCACCGGGTCGCTGGAGCGCGCGGCGAGCAAGGGCAAGCTCTCCGAGAGCGATCGCGACGCCACGCTGGAGCGGCTGACGTTCACGACGAACCTCGCGGACCTGTCGGACCGTCAGCTCGTGATCGAGGCGATCATCGAGGACGAGGCCGTCAAAGCGAAGGTGTTCGGACAGCTCGACGAGATCATCACCGATCCCGACGCCGTGCTCGCGTCGAACACCTCCAGCATCCCGATCATGAAAATCGCTGCGGCGACGAAGAATCCGAGCCGGGTGCTGGGTCTGCACTTCTTCAATCCGGTGCCGGTGCTGCCGCTCGTCGAGCTGATCAGCACGCTCGTCACCGCCGACGAGGCGCTCGCGCGCACCGAGCAGTTCGCCGGCGAGGTGCTGGGCAAGAAGGTCGTGCGATGCGGCGACCGCTCCGGCTTCATCGTCAACGCACTACTGGTGCCCTACCTGCTTTCGGCGATCCGAATGGCCGAGGCCGGGGTGGCGACGGTCGACGACATCGACACGGCCGTCGTGGCCGGGCTCTCCCACCCGATGGGCCCGCTTGCGCTGTCCGACCTCATCGGCCTCGACACGATGAA
>DATEIG010000639.1:0-2326 GCA_035279185.1 Mycobacterium sp. | reverse complement strand
CGATGCGCAGACCCACTGGATGTCGTCGACAGTTCCCAACGACGCGTTTCTGCTGTACGGATTCGCGGGTGCTCCAGACGATCTCGGCGAGGCGATCGACGAGGTCCGCCAGCACGCCGCCGGATGTGCCGAACTGCGATTGCGCATCCGTGACGGCGGTCCGCTGACCTATCCGGCGTGGGTCAGCGGACCGGTCACCGCGGACCGCTTCACGGTTCATGCGTTGGACGACCCGAGCTGGGCGGCCTGCCTGGACGCGGTGAGCCGACTCGCCGACGATCAACTCGATCCGCGCGCGTGGCCCTGGCGGGTACATGTTTTCAGCCCCGTCGACGACGTGCCCACCGTCGCGGGGCCCGGCGCGGTCGTCGTCGTACAGATGTCACATGCCTTCGCCGACGGTGTCCGATCGGCGGCTCTGGCGGCCCGCTTGTTCGGTCGGGACGTCGACATCGCGCCTGTGCCGTCGCCACGCCTGCGGGAGGCGAGGCTGCCGTGGCGCAGCCTCGTCGCGGCCCGCGCACACCGTCGCCTGGTCCGCGACACCGAAGCGGGTCTCGTGCCGCCGCAGGCGCCCAGCCGGCCTGCGTTGCGGAGCAACGCGCGACCCGAGGGGGTGCGCAGCGTGCGCACCCTGATCCGGCGTCGCGACCAGCTGTCCCGTCCGACTGTGACCGTGGGCGTGCTGTGCGCGGTGTCGACCGCGCTGTCGGAACATCTGCGGGAGCTGGGCGACGACGTGTCGGCACTGGGTGCCGAGGTCCCGATGGCGAAAAGCTCGACTCGCGAAGCGAACAACCACTACGGCAACGTCGGCGTCGGCCTGTACCCGGAGCTGGGCTACGACGAGCGCGCCACCCGGATCACCGCCGACCTCGCCGACCGCCGCCGCCGCGCGCAGCACCCCGCGATGCAGGCCGCCAGCCGTGCCTTCGCGGCGGTGCCCGCGCCGCTGCTGCGCTGGGGAGTGGCGCACTTCGATCCGACCCTGCGATCGCCGGAAGTCACCGGCAACACCGTCGTCTCCAGCGTGAACAGGGGCGCGGCGGACCTGCGCTTCGGCGGCGCAGCCGTCGCGCTGACCGCGGGGTATCCGGCGTTGTCCCCGATGATGGGCCTCGTGCACGGCGTGCACGGGATCGGTGACATCGTCGCGGTCAGCGTCCACGCCGCCCAGTCGGCGGTCGGCGACATCGACGACTACGTCGCACGGCTCGATGACGTGCTGCCAGGATGAGTGCCGTGTCCGACTCCACACACGTCGTCCTCATCCACGGAACATGGGGCAACGGCGACTCACTGTCCGACGCCCGCCGCGAATTCGAGAAGCGCGGCCATACCGTGCACACGCCCACGCTGCGATTCCACGATCTGCCGCTCGAGGAGGGCGCCGACAAGATCGCGTCGCTGAGCGTGCGCGACTACGCCGACGACGTTGCGGCACTTGTTGATTCGCTGAAGTCGCCGCCGCTGATAGTCGGACATTCCCTCGGAGGTCTGGTCGCGCAGCTGGTGGCCGCCCGAACACGTCACGCAGGCGTGGTGGCGGCGACACCGGCCCCGGCGGCGGGCGTCTTCGCAACCTATCCCGGCACCCTGCGGATCTTCGGCGGCCACTACCTTCGCTGGCGGCCCTGGACCAAGCCGCTGTATCCGTGCTCGTGGAAGGTGTTCCGCCGCTACATCACCAACACCACCGACGAAGCCACCGCCCGCGAGAAGTATGCCGAGTTGGTGTGCGACTCGGGTCGCGTCTACTGCGAGATGGCGTTCTGGTTCCTCGATCGGGAGAAGGCCACACGCCTCGACTTCACCGCAGTCACCGGGCCGGTGCTGGCGATCGGCGGTCGCCACGACAGGACCGTCGACCGCCGTGTCGCGCGCGCAACCGCAGCCCGCTACGCGCGGGGAAGCTACCTCGAGATTCCCGACTCGGACCACTTGGTGTTTCACGGCAACGCGCTGCCGGTGACGATGGCGCGCATCGACGAGTGGATGGCGCAGCAGCAGATCTTCGCTTAGGCGGTGCCCCTGAGCAACTCGATGCCGACGTCGAGCGCGGCCTCGAGATAGCCGATGTCGCCGGTGGCGAGCAGCACGCCGACCCCGCCCTGAATCCCTGCAAGCAGAGCCGCCGCAAGCCGGTCGGCGTCATACCCGGCGGCAACCTTGTGCTGGCGCTGCATGTGCCGGACGCCGTCGGCGATCTCGTTGTGCCATCTGTCCATCAGCGCCGACGTCACAGCCTGAGCGCCCGGGGTGGTGCGCCCGATCTCCGACATGAGGACCGCCAGCGGACAATTCTGGCCCTGCCGTCGGTAGCGGT
>DATEIG010000638.1:0-7500 GCA_035279185.1 Mycobacterium sp. | reverse complement strand
GACCGCCTGGTCGCGCACGGATACCGCTGCCTCGCGCCGCTGCAGCGCGGATACTCCGCGGGTGCGAGGCCGAAGCGGCGGCGTGACTATCGCGCTGACGAACTCGTCGGCGATGTACTCAGGCTGATCGATATCAGCGGCGCGGACCGCGTCCATCTCGTCGGCCACGACTGGGGCGCGGCCGTCGCCTGGTACGTCGCGCAGGAGGCGCCTGAGCGCCTGCACACGCTGAGCGCACTGTCCGTGCCTCACCCCGCGGCGTTCCTGAAGGCCGTCGCGACCAGCCGCCAGGCGCTGTCGTCGTGGTACATGCTGTTCTTCCAGTTGCCGTGGCTGCCGGAGCGTCTCCTGCTGACCAAGCGGGCGGTGCGCGGATTCGTCGCCTCGAAGACCGCCGACGCCGTTCCACTGGCCGAAGCCGAGATGGAACTGATGCAACAGCCCGGTGCTCTGAAGGCCGCACTGAACTGGTACCGCGCGATGGGTTTCAGCAACCCGCGCACAGTGGCGCGGAAGGTGACGGTGCCGACGCTGTACGTGTGGACCGACGACGACATCGCGCTGAAGGAGAAGGGCGCGCGACTGTGCGGCGACTACGTCGTCGGCGACTACCGTTACGAGGAGTTCAAAGGCGTGTCGCACTGGGTCGTCGACGAGCGCCCGAACGAGATCGCCGACCTACTTCTCGACTGGTTCAAGACCCACGCCAGCGCCTGAATTCAATGGGCCACAACGGATGTCGAGCCGTTCGCGGATGACGTCGAGTGTCCGGCGCGCACGCTCACGGTCGCGGCGATGGTTGAGCATGAACTTCAGCAGGCCCGGCAGTCGGCGCGGCATCGGGTACCAGGCGTCGAAGTCCAGCCCGTTCTCGCCGAACACTTTGCGCGGCACGTTGTCGTAGATCAGGCTCAGGTTGTGCTGGGCCAGCGCGATCAGGGTGTACGGGTGCGCAGTGGGACACTTCCGGCGCAAGTCGAGCACGTCGACCTCGTAGAGCGGGAGTTCCTTCAGCTTGTCGAGGAACAGCAGATGGGCCAGGAAGTACCCGTTGAACGCCGGCAGGTGCAGAATCCACGACCGCGGATGGATCGCGGCGACCGCCCCGCGGGCCGATATGTAGGGCTCGTACGGCAGCTCCTGGTCGCCGCCGAGGTAACCCGTGCAGTTGACCAACCAGCTCCCGGGTTCGATCGTCCTGGTCGACCCGCTGCGGAAAACCAACTCGGTGACGCCGTCACGGTCCACCGCGTCGACGAAGTAGTCCATCACGATGTGGCGGAGGCCTTCGGCGATCGTCGTGTTCTCCGCCTTCGACAACAGGCCGGCGAAATAGTTCTCCGCCTCCTGCGTCGGGTGTGTGCAGTAGGTCTGCCGGAACCACTTCTGGACCTGCACCTCGTTGGTCCCGTCGAACCGTCGACCCGATCGCTCGGCCATCGACGCGAATTGGGTTCCTCTCCACCACTTGGTGTTTCCGGCGGGGAACAAGAGGTCGCGTCTGGCGAAGAACGTCCCCCGCCCGGCGATCAGGTTGACTTCGCGACCGGGGCAGCGCGTGATCAACGCGTGCGCGGTGTCCATGGCGGTCTTGCCACCGCCGACGATCCACACGGGCGCGTTGCTGTGTCGGATGTCGCCGGAGCGGACGTCGCAGTAGTTCGGCGACACCGACTCGACGCGGCGACTGGACACCGCCAGCGGCTCGTTGGGCGTGACGCCGGCGCCGTAGGCCTTGATCAGCCGCGTGGCTTCGACGACTGTGGTTGTCCCGTCCGCGGATCGGCAGCTGACGCGAACCACGCCGTCGGCCTCCGTGGCGGACTCCATCGTCGTGCCGAAGAGCTCGTCGACCCGCACCCGCTGCCTGATGACGTCGAGACAGTGGGTGAAGTGGTCGAGCACCTCGTTCTTCGTCGCCAGATAAGCGCGGTCCTTGCCGAGCGTCCACTCGATGTTGCCGGCGGTGAACATCGGATGCGGCTGGTGGAGCCGGACGTACGGGTAGGTGTCGACCCACATGCCCCCGACCCTGGGGCGGCTGTCGACAAGAACGATCTTCTGGTCCTGCGATAGATAGCGGCTGGCCACGAACAGCGCGTTCATGCCGGCGATACCTGCCCCGACGATGCAGACGTCGCAGCGTATGGCTGCCGCTCCCGGCCTGGCGGCGGATGACTGATCGGACACACCAGGATTGTGATCCGATGCGATGGGGCGGGACAGCGTATTCGACTACGCCAACCGTTCTGTCCCGGCTCGGCGGGGGTGTAGGAATGGACCATGAGCGCTACCGCCCGAATCGATGATCTGCTCGACCTCGATGCGCAGCTGACGCCCGAGGACAAGGAACTCCGCGAGACCGTGCGCCGCTTCGGCGAGCAACGGCTGAGGCCCCACATCGCCGAATGGTTCGAAGCCGGTGAGGTGCCGGTCCGCGAACTCGCCTCCGACCTGGGCAAGCTCGGCGTGCTGGGCATGCACCTGGAGGGCTACGGGTGCGGCGGGTCGACGGCCACCGCCTACGGGCTGGTCTGCCAGGAACTCGAGGCGGTCGACAGCGGGCTGCGCAGCCTCGTGTCGGTGCAGGGGTCGCTGGCGATGTTCGCCATTCACCGGCACGGCAGCGAGGAGCAGCGCAAGCAGTGGCTGCCCGATATGGCCACCGGCGACGCCATCGGCTGCTTCGGGTTGACGGAGCCGGACTTCGGCTCCAACCCGGGCGGCATGCGCACCACCGCGCGCCGCGACGGCTCCGACTGGATCCTCAACGGTTCGAAGATGTGGATCACCAACGGGTCGGTCGCCGACGTGGCGGTCGTGTGGGCGCGTGCCGAGGAGGGTGTGCGCGGCTTCCTGGTGCCCAAGGGGACGAAGGGGTTCACCGCCACCGATATGAAGCACAAGGTGTCGCTGCGGGCGTCGGTGACGTCGGAGCTGGCATTCGACGATGTGCGCCTGCCTGCCGAGGCTCAGCTGCCGGAGGCGCGGGGGCTGTCCGGTCCACTTGCCTGCCTGTCGGAGGCACGATTCGGCATCGTGTTCGGCAGCGTGGGGGCCGCGAGGGACTGCCTGGAGACGACCATCGAGTACGTGAACACGCGGCAGGTGTTCGACAAGCCGCTTTCGGCCTATCAGCTGACGCAGGCCAAGATCGCCGACATGGCCGTCGAATTGGGTAAGGCGCAACTGCTGGCACTGCACCTCGGCCGGCTCAAGGACGAGGGACGCATCCGTCCCGACCAGGTCAGCTTCGGCAAGCTGAACAACTGCAGGGAAGCGATCCAGATCGCGCGGCAGTGCCGAACCTTGTTGGGCGCCAACGGCATCACGCTCGAGTACCCGGTGATCCGGCACGCCAACAACCTCGAGTCGGTGCTGACCTACGAAGGCACGTCGGAGGTGCACCAGATGGTCATCGGAGAGGCGCTGACGGGCGTCAGCGCCTTCCGATGAGCCGAACTACGGTGTGAGCGGAGCGATCTGGCCGCCGCTGATCCTGCGCCAGACGAAGACGAGGAACAGCGCCGCGACCGGAATCGCCACCAGAAGGCCGATGCCGCAGAGAATCGCGCCGACCAACACGATCGCGACCCCGACCAACCACGCGATGAACGCATTGCCGAAATTGGCCTTCGTCGTTTCGAAGCTGGTCTTGACCGCCTCGACCGCGGGCAGGTTGCGGTCGAGGAGTGCCACCACGGTGAACATCAGCATGATGCTGGCGATCAGACCGGGAATCACACACAGGAAGAACCCGATCGTGGTGATGACGCCGACGATCAGCCCCGCGATGACGACCTGACCGATGTTGCGGGGCCGGAAAAACGAACCGACCGACACCTGCTGTCCGTTGGCGATGTCGAGGACACCGCCGAGGAACGCGGATTGGATTGCGGCGCCGACGATCAGCAACACGAACCAGCCCACGATCGCCACCAGGATTCCGCCGAGACCCATGGATGTGGTGCTCCACGAGTACGAGAAGCCGTTCTCGTCGGACGTGTAGTCACTGACGCCGGGGCTCACCGCCGCCTGCAGCAGGTTGATGATCACCTGCAGGACGACGACGATCAGGCCGTAGACGAGCGTCGCGATGATGAGCGGCGCCGCATTCTTGCTGAACTTGTTCCACGCCCACGAGAACGCCTCGCCGACGTTGAAGGGTTGCGCCCCACCGAAACCCGATGGTCCCCCCGGCGGGTAGCCCGCGGGCTGGTACCCCTGCTGGGGCGGGTAACCGCTGTGCTGCGGCGGCGGGTAGCCGCTCGGTGGCGGTGGGGGTGGCGGTGGATAGCCGCCCTGCTGCGGGTAGCCGCCTTGGCCCGGGGGCGGGTAACCGCCCTGCCCCGGCGGTGGTGGCGGATAGCCGCCCTGACCCGGGGGCGGATAGCCCCCCTGACCCGGAGGCGGTGGGTAACCGCCTTGTCCTGGCGGTGGATAGCCGCCGCCGGGTGGCGGTGGAGGTGGTGGATTGGTCATCGGAGTCCTTTACAGGGGAACGGCGATCGTGGAGATGATCTTGTCCACGAGCGTCTGGCGCTTCGCGTCCCACAGCGGGAACAGCACCGCGATGAGCCACACGATGCCGCACAGACCGGCGGCAACCAGGTAAATGAGCTCGCGAACAATGGACATACCGAATCCGATTGGCTGCCCGGTCTTTTCGCTGACGATCTTGAACTTCATGATGCCCTTGCCGATGCTGGAACCCGTTGTGCCCTGGCGATAGCCGAGGTTCCAGATGATGTAGGCAAGTGCGAGCAGGCCGGTGAGGAAGATCGACACCTGGCCGACCGTCGACGCGCCGGTGGCGCAGAACTCACCGAGGTCGTACTCGGATGTGTCGGTGATGCAGGCGGTTTCACGCGTACCGATCAGCAGCAACCAGCCGATGCCCTCGATGATGAGAACGGGGATGTAGTCGATGATGTACGCCAACACACGCGTACCCCACGGCGTGTACGCCTCTTTCGGCAACGCACCGGCCGGTCCCGGCGCCGACGGATATCCACCGCCCTGTGGCGGGAAACCCTGGCTCTGCGGCGGCGGCGGTGGCGGGTAACTCCCACCCTGCGGAGGCGGCGGTGGCGGGTAATTGCCCGGCGGCGGCGGTGGCGGATAATTGCCAGGGGGTGGTGGCGGATGATCGGTCATGGACGCCTTCCAGTTCATTAGCTGGGATGAAGCGCTGCTTAATGTACCTGAGAAGTTGCTCACAGCAGGGTCTTCAGCAAGAACCACGCCGCGACTTGTCAAGCCGGATTCGGCGTCAATTTCGTGACGTGCGGGCTACCGCCGCGAGTTGCCGTCAGACAGGAATCCGAGGAGGTCATGGCGGGTGAGGACGCCCACCGGCTTGCCTTCCTCGACCACCATGACGGCATCGCAGTCCCGCAGTGCCTTCGCCGCGTGGCTGACCAGTTCGCCCGCGCCGATCAACGGCAGCGGCGGCAGCATGTGTTGCGACACCGCATCGGCCAACTTCGCCCTGCCCTCGAAAACCGCGGACAGCAGTTCGCGCTCGGACACACTTCCTGCCACCTCGCCCGCCATCACGGGCGGTTCGGCGCCGACGACCGGCATCTGCGAGACCCCGTACTCGCGGAGAATGCCGATCGCGTCGCGCACGGTCTCCGACGGGTGCGTATGCACCAGGTCGGGCAGCGCACCGGACTTGCCGCGCAACACATCACCGACGGTGGGCTGATCCAGCGAACCGTCGAGCCTGTTGCGCAGGAACCCGTAGGACGACATCCACGCGTCGTTGAAAACCTTTGACATGTAACCGCGTCCGCCGTCGGGCAGCAACACCACGACGAGCGAATCCGGCCCGGCCTTCTTCGCGACCTCGATCGCCGCGACGACGGCCATGCCGCAGGATCCGCCGACCAGCAGCGCCTCTTCGCGCGCAAGCCTGCGCGTCATGTCGAACGAGTCGGCGTCGGAGACGGCGATGATCTCGTCGGGCACCGACGGGTCGTACGCCGACGGCCAGAAGTCTTCGCCGACGCCCTCGACAAGGTACGGCCTGCCCGTCCCGCCGGAGTAGACGGAGCCTTCCGGGTCCGCGCCGACGATCTTGACGGCGCCTTCGGACACCTCCTTCAGGTATCGCCCCGCGCCGCTGATGGTGCCGCCGGTTCCGACGCCCGCGACGAAATGAGTCACGGTGCCGTCGGTGTCGTTCCAGATCTCGGGGCCCGTCGTCTCGTAGTGACTGGCAGGCCCCATCGGGTTGGAGTACTGATCGGGTTTCCATGCGCCGTCGATCTCCTCGACGAGGCGGTTGGACACGCTGTAGTAGCTGTCGGGATGGTCAGGCGGGACCGCCGTCGGGCACACCACGACCTCAGCACCGTAGGCGCGCAACACATTCTGCTTGTCCTCGCTGACCTTGTCCGGGCACACGAAGACGCACTTGTAGCCGCGCTGCTGAGCGACCAGCGCCAGGCCCACACCGGTGTTCCCCGAGGTGGGTTCGACGATGGTCCCGCCCGGTTTGAGCTCGCCGCTGGCTTCGGCCGCGTCGATCATCTTCACCGCGATGCGGTCCTTGGCGCTGCCGCCGGGATTGAGGTACTCGATCTTGGCGACGACCTTGCCCGCACCCTCGGGGACAACCGAGTTCAGCTGAACCAGAGGGGTATTGCCGATGAGTTCACTGACGTGCCGGGCGATCCGCATACGTCCATGGTCTCAGGCCGCGGAAATGGTTACCAGGTGGCCTCTCGGATGTAGTCGCCGACCTGCTTGAGCGACCGCTTGGCCTCTTTGACCGCCGGTCCGGCGATCTGGAACACATGCATCTGCCCCGGCCAGACCCGCACCTCCACCGGCACGCCTGCGGCGGCGAGCATGTGGGCGGCCTTGCGTGCGTCGTTGAGCAGCACCTCAGACCCGGAGACATGGATGAGCGTGCGCGGAAGCCCGGGCTCGATGTGGTCGAGCGGTTCGTAGACCTGCTCGGCGACGCCGTCGACGACGTTGCGCTTCGCGGCGGCCTCGACCAGTTCCACCAGCGCGTGGAACGCCTTCGGCGGGAACATCGCATCCGAGTGGATGTTGGGGTGGTTGGCCCGCGACTCGTTGTCGATCTCGAAGAGCGGCGACAGCGTGACGATGGCGGCAGGCGACTCGTTGGCCAGGCCCTCCTGCTGCAGCTTCTCCGCCAGAGCCAACGCCAGGTAGCCACCTGCGGAATCGCCGGCGAGGACGATCTGGTCGGGGTCGTAGCCCTTGAGCCTAAGCCACTTGTAGGCGTCGTAGCAGTCGTCGAGCGCCATCCCGACGGAGTGCTTGGGGATCATGCGGTAGTTGACGACCAGGACCGGGCTGTCGGCGAAATTCGAGAGGGTTTCGACGAGCCGGCCATGGCTGTTCACGCCGCATGTCAGAAACGCGCCACCGTGCATGTAGAGAACGATGCGGCGTTTGCCGTCGGCCGGGAGGACACCTGCGGCCCGGACCAACTGGGCGTTGCAGTTCGGAAGCGAGATC
>DATEIG010000637.1:0-3477 GCA_035279185.1 Mycobacterium sp. | reverse complement strand
CACCCACCTCACAGCCGAGCTGTTCGGCGGCCGCGGCGGCGGTCTTCGCGTCGGCCCCGAGGATCGTGATGTCCGGCTCGATCCCCAGCGCGGTCAGCGCGGCGGCGACCCGGGCGTTGCTTGGCTTCACGGGTGACCATTGTCGTTGCCCGCGCGGAAGTCGTCGGACCTGCCTCGTAGTGTGTTCGCGGTGACCTCGCGCGGATGGCTGCTGTTCGTCGCGATGAGCGTCATCTGGGGCATCCCGTATCTGATGATCAAGGTTGCCGTCGAGGGTGTCTCGGTTCCGGTGCTCGTCTTCGCCAGGACGGCGGTCGGTGCGGCGGTTTTGCTGCCGCTGGCGCTGTCGAGCGGCATTCCCGCGATGGTCCGGCGGCACTGGAAGGCCCTGCTCGGTTTCTCGTTCTTCGAGATCATCGCCGCCTGGTATCTGCTCTCGGATGCCGAGCGTCACCTCACGAGCTCGATGACCGGTCTCCTGATCGCCGCCTCACCGATCATCGCGGCCCTCCTCGACCGTTTCACCGGGGGTGAGCAAAAGCTCGGCCTTCGCCGGGTGGTCGGCCTCGGTGTCGGGCTGGCCGGGGTCGCGGTGCTCGCTGCGCCGCACCTGACGGGCGGCACGGCCTGGCCCATCATCGAGGTGCTGATGGTGTCCACCTGCTATGCCATCGCTCCGCTGATCGCCGCCCGGCATCTCCACGACGTGCCCGCCCTCCCGATGACCGCGACATGTCTGGGTTTTGCAGCGCTCGTGTACGCCGCCCCGGCCGCGGCGACGTGGCCGACCGCGATGCCGTCGACACGCGTGTTGTCGGCCCTGGCGGGGTTGGCCGTCATCTGCACTGCGTTGGCCTTCGTCGTGTTCTTCGCGCTCATTCGCGAGGTCGGTGCCGCGCGCGCCCTCGTCTTCACCTACGTGAACCCTGCGGTGGCGCTTCTCGCGGGCGTGATCGTTCTCAACGAGCCTCTGACCGCGTGGAACGTCGGCGCGCTGGTGTTGATCCTCGCGGGTTGCGTGCTGGCGACCCACCGGCCCGACGAACCGTCGCCTGATCCGCAGTGCGACGAGCATGTCGCCAGGTAGCCCGCCTCCGGTTTCCATTAGCTTGGTTATGTGAAGACCACCGGGTCCGTCGACGCGGACACCAGACGCACGATGCTGCGTCACATGCTGATGGCCCGGGGCGTCGACGAAGAGGCCGGTCTGCTGGAGAACCAGGGCGCGCTCGACCTGTGGCTGTCGTGCCGGGGCCAGGAGGCGGCCCAGGTCGGCTCGGCGGTGGCGATCGGCGACGACGCGGTGATCTTCCCGAGCTACCGCGAGCACGCCGTCGCCGTGACACGTGGCATCGATGCCGTGTCGTTGGTGTCGCAGTGGGCCGGGCGCACGTACTGCGGTTGGAAACCGCAGTACCACCGGTTCTTTCCGTACACGCTGGTACTCGCCGCGCAGGCGTTGCACGCGGTGGGCTACGCGATCGGCAAACGCATACAGAACGCTCCCGAAACCGTTGTCGTCTACGTCGGCGACGGGGCGACGAGCGAAGGCGATATGTCGGAGGCGCTGAACCTCGCAGCGGTGGAGTCCGCGCCGGTGCTCTTCGTGTGCCAGAACAACGGGTGGGCGATCTCCAAACCGAGCCACGAACAGATGCTGACCTCGATCGCCCAGCGAGCCAACGGGTTCGGGGTGCGGGCATGGTCCGTCGGAGGCGATGACCCCGACAGCACCTATCTCAGCTGCCTCGAAGCCAGACGACATGTCGATACGTCGCAGTCGCCCGCTCTGATCGAGCTGCGGACCACGCGCATCGGCGGGCACACCACCACCGACCCCCACACCACCTATCGCGAGACCGACGAACTCGCCGCGGCGGTGGCCAACGATCCCGTCACGCAGTATCGCGATGCGTTGCTCGCGCAGAACGTCGTCGACGCCGCGTGGCTGAAGGCGGTCGACGACGACGTCGTGATCGCTCGGGAAGGGTTGATGGAAGCCTTCGCCGCGTGATGGACAGAACGCCGAGTCTCGCCGAGTCGCTCAACCGTGCGCTGCACGACCTGATGGAAACCGATGAGTCGGTCGTGCTCGTCGGTCAGGACATCGGACGTCTCGGCGGGGTGTTCCGCGTGACGAAGGGTCTGCAGAAACGCTTCGGGGCGGAGCGGGTTCGCGACGCGATCCTCGCCGAGTCCTCGATCGTCGGCCAGGCGATCGGGATGTCGCTGAGCGGGCTCACACCGGTATGCGAGATCCAGTTCGAGGGATTCGTCTACCCGGGGATGAACCAGATCGTCACCCAGGCCGCTCGGATCGCGTCACGCTGGAACGACGAGATCGCGCTGAACCTCGTGATCAGGGTGCCCGTCGGCGGCGGGATCCGGGCCGTGGAACACCACAGCGAGTCGAACGAGGCGTACTTCGCCCACGCGCCGGGACTGCATGTCGCGTTCCCCTCGTGTCCGACCGATGCCGCCGCAATGCTGACCTACTCCTGTTCTCTCGGCGCACCGGTGATCTTCTTCGAGCCGAAGCGGTTGTACTGGAAGCGCAGACAGCAACCGCGGGACGTCCTCGAACCCGATTCGCCGCTCGGGGCACGGGTCGTGCGCCGTGGGTCGGACATCACCGTCGTCGGGTGGGGCGCCGTGCTCGAGGACGTCCTCGAGGCGGCAGACCTCGTCTCCCCCACAATCGACGTCGAGGTCGTCGACCTGCGGTGGATCGCTCCGATGGACACCGACACCGTGCTGGAGTCGGTGGCCAACACCGGCCGCCTGCTGGTGGTCCACGAGGCGGTGGGTTTCGCCGGCGTGGGGGCCGAAGTGGTGGCGATGGTCGCCGAGCACGGCAGCCGGCATCTGAGGTCACCGATGCGCCGGCTGGCCGCGCCGCGACAGCTGTATCCGCCCGCGGACTACGAAAAGCACTATCTGGTAGACGTATCCGATGTTGTCGGCGCTATCAAGGAGATGTGCGGTTGAGCGACAGCGTTGACATCTTCGTCCCGGAGTTCGGCCACGGTCTGACCGATGCGCTCGTCGTGGAGTGGCTGGTGTCGGCCGGAGACGATGTCGAACGCGGTGACGTGGTCGCGGTGTTGGAGACCGACAAGAGCAGTGTCGACCTCCTGGCGGAGAAGACCGGCACCGTCACCGAGATCGTCGTGCCCGCACGGTCGATCACCACCTCCGGTGCTGTCCTGTACAAGCTCAGTGAGCGATGACGAAAGGCGAAATGTGATGCCGTCCAACGACGAGCGCATGAACTCTGTGATGCTGACGATCATCAGGCGTCGGACTCCGACCGCGGGTGTCGGCGATTTCGACAAGCAGATCTACGACCTCGACATGGACTCCCTCGATGTGGTCGATCTCAGCCAGGCCCTGGAGAAGGAGTTCGGTGTGCAAGCCGACCTCGAGCGCGTCGCCGACTGCCTGACCCCGGCTGAGATCAGCTCCTACTTCCGAGAA
>DATEIG010000636.1:0-4118 GCA_035279185.1 Mycobacterium sp. | reverse complement strand
GACCGCACACGCGATGTGCGGGTCGGCTGCGCCCTGGACATCGTGCGGAAGCGCCGCGCTGCGCAAACCGCTGTCGTACTGGCTCACAATGGATCTAATTTACCTGCAAGGCTGGCAAATAAACCGGCAGTTACCAATCTGTTAGGTCATCGCATGTCAGCCGTGCCGGGACGGCAGCTGACAGCAACATCGGTGGCTCAGGAGGTTTCCGCCGCGTCGAGAATCTGCTGCGCCGCGAGCGTCGGCGTCAGCTCCCCTTCGCGCACCTGCCGCTCCACCTCGGCGCGGACCTTGCGCACGTTCGGGTTGTTCAGCACGCGGTCCAGCACCGTGTCGCGGACCATCGACCAGGTCCAATCCACCTGTTGAGAGTTGCGGCGGGCGTCGAACTCCCCCGCCTCGGTCAGCACCTTCCGATGCTTCTCGACGGTGTCCCAGAGCTCGGTCAGACCGCTCCCCTCGAGCGCGCTCATCGTCAAAACCGGCGGGCGCCAGAGCGTTTCGCGTGGATAGATCAGCCGAATCGCGCCTGACAGCTCGCGGGCGGCGGCCTTGGCTTCGGTAGCGTGCTCGCCGTCGGCCTTGTTCACCACGACGATGTCAGCAAGCTCGAGCACACCCTTCTTGATGCCCTGCAGTTGGTCACCGGTGCGGGCGAGGGTCAGGAACACGAACGTGTCCACCATGTTGGCGACCGCCACCTCCGACTGACCGACGCCGACGGTCTCCACCAGGATCACGTCGAACCCCGCCGCTTCGAGCAGCACGATGGTTTCCCGCGTCGCCCTCGCGACTCCGCCGAGGGTGCCCGACGTCGGCGACGGGCGAATGTAGGCGTCGGGGTGCACGGCCAGCCTCGGCATCCGCGTCTTGTCGCCGAGGATCGAGCCGCCGGTACGCGTCGACGACGGGTCGACGGCCAGGACCGCCACCCGGTGGCCCTGTTCGATGAGGTACATGCCGAGCGCTTCGATGGACGTCGACTTGCCGACGCCGGGAACACCGGTGATGCCGACGTGCATCGCGGTGCCCGCGTCCGGCATCAACTCCATGAGCAGTTGTTGGGCCTGCTCACGGTGATCGGCCCTCGTCGACTCGACGAGCGTGATGGCACGGGGCAGCGCCGCGCGATCACGATCCCTGATCGCGGCGGCGAGCTTGCGTGTGTCAGCCATCCAGCCCGCGGCTAGGTCAGCTCGTAGCCCGACCGCTCGGCGAGCTTGTGCAGCAAGCCGATCGCCGCGTCCGCGATCACCGTGCCGGGCGGGAAGATCGCCGTCGCGCCCGCCGCGTACAGCTCGTCGAAGTCACCGGGGGGAATGACGCCGCCCACGACGACCATGATGTCGGGACGTCCCACCTCGGCGAGCGCGTCGCGAAGCGCAGGCACCAGCGTCAGGTGTCCGGCTGCGAGCGACGAGACACCCACCACGTGGACGTCGTTGTCGGCGGCCTGCCTGGCCACCTCGTCCGGGGTGGAGAACAGCGAACCCACGTCGACGTCGAAGCCGATGTCGGCGAAAGCGGTCGCGATGACTTTCTGGCCGCGGTCGTGCCCGTCCTGGCCCATCTTGGCGACCAGGATGCGCGGACGCCGCCCGTCGGCCTCGGCGAACTTCTCGACCAGCTCGGTGGCGCTTGCGATGTTGCTGACCTTTCCGACTTCGTCGCGGTAGACCCCGGCGATGGTACGGATCTCGGCCTGGTGGCGTCCCCAGACGCGCTCCAACGCGTCGGAGATCTCGCCGACCGTGGCGTTGGCCCGTGCCGCGTTGATGGCGAGTTCCAGCAGATTGCCGTCACCTTCGGAGCCGCTTTGGCGGCGACCATCCGACGCGGCTGCCTTCGTGAGCTCCGCGAGAGCCGCGTCGACGGCGCCCTGGTCGCGTTCGGCGCGCAGCTTCTCCAGCTTGGCGAGCTGCTCGGCGCGCACGCGGCTGTTCTCGACCTTGAGGACCTCGATCTCGTGGTCCTCGTCAACCTGGTACTTGTTGACGCCGATCACGGGCTGCTGGCCGGAGTCGATGCGCGCCTGCGTGCGGGCCGCCGCCTCCTCGATGCGCAGCTTCGGGATGCCGTCGTCGATGGCCTGCGCCATGCCGCCGTGCTCGTTGACCTCGGCGATGTGGGCGCGCACCTTCTCGGCGAGCTGGTGCGTGAGCCATTCGACGTAGTACGACCCCGCCCACGGGTCGATCGGCCTCGTGGTGCCTGACTCCTGCTGCAGCAGAAGCTGTGTGTTGCGGGCGATCCTGGCGGAGAAGTCGGTGGGCAACGCCAGCGCCTCGTCGAGGGCGTTGGTGTGCAGCGATTGCGTGTGGCCCTGGGTCGCCGCCATCGCCTCGATGCAGGTGCGCGCGACGTTGTTGAACGGATCCTGCGCCGTCAACGACCAGCCCGAGGTCTGCGAATGCGTGCGCAGGGACAGCGATTTGGCTTCCTTCGGCTCGAACTGAGCGACGAGCTCACTCCACAGCAGCCGGCCTGCCCGCAGCTTGGCGACCTCCATGAAGAAGTTCATCCCGATGCCCCAGAAGAAGGACAGCCGCGGCGCGAACTTGTCGATGGACAGGCCTGCGTCAAGACCCGCCTTGATGTACTCGACGCCGTCGGCCAGCGTGTACGCCAACTCGAGATCCGCTGTGGCACCGGCCTCTTGGATGTGGTAGCCGGAGATCGAGATCGAGTTGAACTTGGGCATCCGCGCGCTGGTGTAGGCGAAGATGTCGGAGATGATCCGCATCGACGGCTTCGGCGGGTAGATGTAGGTGTTGCGGACCATGAACTCTTTGAGGATGTCGTTCTGGATGGTCCCGGCGAGCTTCTCCGGTGCCACGCCCTGCTCCTCGGCGGCCACCACGTAGAGTGCGAGAATCGGCAGCACGGCGCCGTTCATCGTCATCGACACCGATACCGTCGACAGATCGATACCGTCGAAGAGCTGCCGCATATCGAGGATGGAATCGATTGCCACGCCTGCCATTCCGACGTCACCCGCGACCCGCGGATGGTCGGAGTCGTAGCCGCGGTGGGTGGCCAGGTCGAATGCGACAGAGAGACCCTTCTGCCCCGCGGCCAGGTTCCGCCGGTAGAACGCGTTGGACTCGGCGGCGGTGGAGAAGCCGGCGTACTGCCGGATGGTCCACGGCTGGTTGACGTACATCGTGGGGTACGGGCCGCGCAGGAACGGCGGCAGGCCGGGGAACGTGTCGAGCGGGTAGCCCGCCCCCGCTACGGCATCCCGGTCGGCAGCCACATAGACCGGTTTGACGTCGATGGTTTCCGGTGTCTGCCAGTCGAGTTGGTCGGGCGTGTAGCCGTGTGCCTCGGCCGCGGCGGCGACGTGCGCGCTGACGGCGTCCTCGGTCGCGGGTTCGGTAGCCCGCTCACTGCGCAGCGGAATGTCGGCGAAGCTGCCGATGCCTGTGGTAGCCGTCATTCTCAGGCCTCCAATCGGGTGAGCAGGTCCGAAAGGACGCTGACCGCGTCGATTTTCGCGGTCAGATAGTCGTCGGGCTTGGGGTCGGCGTCGGCGACCGCCTTCTCGGGTCCGGCCAGGAGGACGCGCGAGATGCCCGCCTTGCGGGCGGCGTCGACGACGCTCGCCGCTTCGCTTGCATACCGCGCGTCCGTTCCGCAGATCACAGCGACGGCAAGGCCGTCGCCGGTGCTGACGGCGTCGGCCACTCCCGCGGCGTCGACGGTGCCGGGGTTGACCGCCTCGATACCGCCCGACGCGAGCAGATTGACCGCGAACGTCGCCCGGATGTTGTGCTCAGCGAGGGGGCCGAGCGGCAGCAGCAGCACTTTCGGCCGCGCGCCGGTCGCCTCGAGGTGGGCGTCGGACCGGTCCCGCAGCGCCTCGAAACCCGCCGCGTACCGAACCACGGTGGTTGACGAATCAGTCTGCGGCAGCGGCGCTTCGTCGAGGTTCGGGTACTCGTTGACGCCGGTGAGCGCCGTGCGGCGGTGGCTGATGTCGTCTGCGCGTTTGTCGCGGATCTCCGCGATCCGCTCGGCCACGAACTCACGGGCGTCGGCGAATCCGCCGTTGGCCTCGATCTGCTGGAAGTGCCGCCACGCGGTGTCGGCCAGTCGCTCGGTGAGGTCCTCGACGA
>DATEIG010000635.1:0-13622 GCA_035279185.1 Mycobacterium sp. | reverse complement strand
TGCTTGGTCGATGAGGAACGCGTCGTGGCCGTGCCCACTGGGGAGCACCACCGGTTCATCGCCACTGACGCTGCCCGGCGAGTGACGAGCGATGAACCGCTGCTGATCCAACGGAAACAGCCGGTCCGACTCGATACCGATTACGAGAAGCGGAGCCGCTGACGATTGCAGCGCCCGTTCGGGGCTCCCCCGGCCGCGACCGATGTCGTGCGAACTCTTGGCCCCACCGAGCGTGATGAAGCTGTTGGCGTCGAACGATGCGGCGAACTTGGCCCCGTTCGCGCGGAAGTACGACTCAACGGCGTACTGTCCCCCGTCAAGATCCTGGCGCATGCGACCGAAACGCTCGTTGAACTCGTCGCGGGCGCGGTACTGCAGCATTCCGATCTGCCGCGCAAGCGCAAGACCTTCCCGCGGGAAGGTGCCGTACCGCCGGTAGAACCCGTCACGGAACTGCGGGTCCAGCTTCACGACGTCGGTCTGCATGGTGTTGGTCGCGAGCTGCTCAGCGCCGGCCGCCCAGGGCGCGGCGACCACCGCTACGCGTTCGGCCCTGTCCTGCTGCGCCACATGCCATTCCAGAGCATGCATACCGCCGAACGACACACCAACAACCCCGGCCCATGTGCTGATGCCGAGCGTCTCACCCAGCCGCACCGCTGCCGATACCTGGTCGCGTATCGTCAGCGACGGGAACCGGCTCGCCCACTCCTCACCGTCCGGTGCGATGCTCATGGGGCCCGTCGATCCGTAACAGCCTCCGAGGACGTTGGCGCAGATCACGCAGAGGCGTTCGGTGTCCAAGCCGAGGCCCGCCCCCACCACGCCCGACCACCAGCCCGGGTCCTCTGTGACGGTATCGGAGGCAAGGTGGGTGTTGGCAGCGAGTCCGTGGAAGACCAGGACCGCGTTACTTCTATCGTCGGCAAGATCGCCGAAGGACTCGTAGAACAGGCGTACGTCTGGAAGCAGCGCGCCGGATTCCAGGGCGAGATCGCCGATTGCAGCCCACGCACCGTGAGACCGCACTGTTTCTGAAATGAGTGCGGAGTGGTTTGCGCTCCGAGCGCTGATCGTCAGGGCACCCTCCTCGTCAGCGCAGTGAGCAACGCTTGGATTGCACACCACGCCGGCGAGGCAGCGAATAGTTCGGATTACCTTGGTCCGAACTACCTCAGTGCAGTCACGGTGAGGCGATGCCGGCGACCGGCTCGTTCACCCGGTACAGACGCCACGTCGGCTGACTGTCGCCGTCGTTGGGAATCTCGAGCTCCAGCGTCGCGATGTCGGCGCCGGTCTCGAAGAGCGTCGGGTAGCGAACGTTGAGCGCATCCGCGACGCCGCGCCCCTTGGGCGGCACCGCCAAGAGGTACTCGACGCCGGTGCGCGCGGGATCGTTGAGCAGCCCGGTGAAGTCCGGGTCAGACGGCACCACAAAGGTTTTCGGCTTGGCAGATGCGGCGACGACGGCGAAGCCGTATACGGTGTCCACGATCACCGAGCTCTCGGGGAGGTCGAGGCGGTCGAGATACGCCGCGATCTTCCGTTCGGTGGAAAAGCTGGCCGCGATGCTTCGCTCGACCGCGCTGCGATCGCTCACCGCGCCGGGGTCGGGGTTCAGCACCGCGGCGAGCGCATACTCCTGCGGCGCGTACCTCGGCATGCTCATTGCCCAGCCCGCGGCGGGCACGGTGACCGCGAACACAAGCGCGACGGGCGCATACACCGGCCACTTGCGTCGGGGCGACGCCACCTGCCGAACCACCGGGGCGT
The DNA here is from genome assembly GCA_035279185.1 of Mycobacterium sp. GTDB lineage: Bacteria > Actinomycetota > Actinomycetes > Mycobacteriales > Mycobacteriaceae > Mycobacterium. Next base: position 11,849 of record DATEIG010000635.1, on the reverse strand, counting down.
ACTTCCCCCGCCGCTTGGCCGGCGCGAACGCCCCCTCGGGAACCGCGAGCATCGCCAGACATGCGGCGAACGGAATCGCCGCGATGTAGAAGCGTAGGAACGGGAACGTCGAACCGGAGGCGTAGCTGTAGGCCTGAAAAGCGAGCACCCCACCGAACAGCGCCAGCGGAACGATCAGCGTCGGCCAGTACGGCCGCCGCACCCGGACGACTCCGGCCCACAGGGCGAGAAGCACCAGCGACGGGGCGAGCAGGGTGATGCACGTTGCGGCAAACGCCAGGCCACCGCCGAAGTCCGCAGTCGCCAAACCGGACTGTTCGAGGATGGCGGTGTTCCCGTACTGAGAACTGAACTGCGCGAACGGAAGACCCGTGATCAGCCAGCTCGCCGCTGCCCACCCCACGAAGGAGGCCAACCCGGGTCCGCTGACCAGCAGCAGGTCGAGGAGCGCGCGCCGCCACCGTGGCGGCGCCGCGGCGCGACGGTACGTCGTGACCGCCACCACGACGCCCGCCGCCGCAATGCAGGCGACGGCGTCGTAGCGGGTGAGGTACGACAGCGCCATCGCGATCCCGCCCGCGGCGATCAGATGGTGGACGTCGTCGTCGACCATCCACATGATGAGTCGACGCACCGCCCAGGTGACGAAGAAGAGAAACGGCGCCTCGCTCATGCCGTTCGACCCGTAGAACACGATCATCGGGTTGAACGCGAAAAGCGCTGTGATGGTCAGAAGGTAGCCGCGGGGCAATCCGCGATCGGTGCCGATGCTCATGATCTGCACGACACAGCCCGCCATGAAAGCCGCCGACATCAGCGAGCCCGCGAAGGCCCGCTCGGTCAGTGCGGGCCACAGGGGGCTGAGCCCGATCGCCGGGATCTGCACCATCGCGGTCAACGGCGTGAAGATGAAGCCGATCGCCGCCAAATGCGGGTCGCGACTGAACAACACACTCTGGGCGGCCGAAACACGGGACAACGCGTCACCCAGGATGAAGCCGTTGCGCACCTGCAGCCAGTATCCGACGGCCACGTACAGCGACAGCGTCAGGACATAGGCCAGCACCTTGATCCGACGGTCGGACATCCGCGTCACGCTTCGGCGCCCTTTTCGGCGTCGGGCTGCTGTGTCAACCCGTGGAACGTCTTCTCCCAGTAAGACGGATTGCGGATCAGTTGATACGTCCCCTTCGCGGCGGCGACGCTCATCATCACCCAGAACAAGGGCACGGTCAGCGCGGGCACAAGCAGATCCGGGCGATCGTCCTCACGGATCGCGATGAGGTTCATGTACAGCGTTGCGAAGTTGCCGAGAACCAGTGCGATGAGTGCCGGAAAGTAGATGTACCAGGGGAACACGGCACCGATGGCCGCGGGCTGCCCCAGAAACCAGAGCATGGTGATCAACCAGAACAGCAGGTTGAGCACCGCGATGATGGGCGTACCGGCAAGCACCAGGTTGAAGCGCACGAAGCTGCGCGGGCCGAGTGTGCGCAACAATGCCACGGGCCTGCGGATGTGTACCAGCCAGGTCTGCAGATAGCCTTTGTACCAACGCGAGCGCTGCCGGATCCAGTTGATCGGGTCGCTGTTGGCCTCCTCGAGGGTCTGCGAGTCGAGGACCGCGGTGCGGTAGCCGGACGCCGCGATGCGCAGGCCGAGGTCGGCGTCCTCGGTGACGTTGTGCGGATCCCACGAACCGATGTCGTCGAGCACGGCGCGCCTCAGGTGATTCGACGTGCCCCCCAGGGGAATCGGCGTCCCCGTGCGCATCATCCCCGGCAGCAGGTAGCCGAACCACAGGCCGTACTCAGCGGTGAACCATCCGGTCAGCAGATTCTGCCCGCCGTTGTGGTAGGCCAGCTTCGCCTGTACGCAGGCGACGTCGTCGGGCATCGCACGGAAGGCGCCGACCACGCGGCGCAACTGAAGCGGCTCGGGCAGGTCCTCCGCGTCGTAGATCGTGACGATCTCGCCCGTTGCGAAGTGCAGCCCGTAGTTGCACGCCTTGGGTTTCGTCCTGGGTTCCGCGGGCGGCACGAGAAGGATGTCGATCGCGTCGGACTCCTTGCAGCGTCTGGCGGCTTCGATGGTGACGTCGTCGTCCGCCTCCAGCAGGAGAAGCACCTGCAGCTTGTCGGCCGGATACTCCAAGCCGGCCAACGCGCCGATCAGGTCGTCGACCACCTCGGGCTCGTTGTAGGCGGGCACCAGGATCGTGTAGAGCGGAAGCTCGTCGTCGGGTATCGCGCGCGCCTCGTCGTCGGTCACTGTGATCGGCCGCGCCGCGAGCCCTCGCCGGAAGATCAACACCCGGTCGGCCATCGTGCAGACGTAGCCTAACGTGCAGACGCCGATCAAGCCGACGGCGGTCTGGTTGGGTCGCCAGATCGCCAGGGCCGCAACGGCGACCAGCAGTGCCGCGAGAAAAACCTTTTGCCAACCCATCACGGGGATGGCGGCCGACCGGAGCGGGTCGTCGTCGCGCAGACCGTTGATTGCGCGGCCGAGCGCGTGTTCGCTCTCCTCGTCGGTCAGGGTGTCGATGCGGTACGGCGTCGTCGTCATGAGAGTCGACCCAGGGGCTCGATCTGGGCCCGCACGATCCCGCGGCCGAAGGAGGTCAGCAGGTCGATGTCCTTGAACGTCGGGTTGCGGTCGTCGACGGCGGAGTTGCCGCGGAACAACACGGTGAACAAGGTGCTCAGTGTCGGTAGGAGCCTGCCCGACGGAGCCGGGAACGGAGCGTCGTCGGTGTGGTTGTCGACCGAGATCAGCAGGATTCGTTGCGCGCGTTGCTCGTTGCGCCATGTCCATTGCAGCATGTTCCACGTCACCAGAAGGTGGTCGTCGACGACGGACACGGCCTCGCCCACCACGCCGTAACCCAGGTCGACCCGGCGCGGCTTGCTGAGCCTTGTGGCGGTCACGTCGTAGACCACCTTCGCGGGGTAGACGTTGAAAGAGAACGGCCGGTCGGTCACCACGTTGTCGACCATCACGGTGCGCGGCCGCGACAGCTTGTCCCATGCCGGGTTTCCGACATCGGCGACCATGCGCTGGCGGGTCAGGTGCGCTATCCGCCCGTGTAGACGTTTGACCCAGGTGTAGTCCGTGGTGTCGGTGATGTGCCAGCCCGCGGGCGGATTCAGCGGGCCGGAGATCTGCAGCCCCGCGAACCGGGCGACCGGCGGCGCAGGGATGATCGGCAGCTTGACCATGGCGAGCAGGATGCCGACGACGAGCACGAGAGGAAGACCGGCAAGCACCTGCCCGGCCGCGAGCGGTTCGACCTTGCGGCTCAGGATGCGTTTCGACTTTCCGCGACGGGCCAGGAAGAACATGACCAGGCCGACCAGTGAAATCGCGATGAGCGCGGGCGCCTCCTGGTAGACCGTCACCGGCGCATACGGGAAGAAGATCGCCATGATGACGAGCACGGCGATACCGACTCCCCATGCGGCCAGCCCCCCGAGCCAGCCCCGTCGCGACGTGCGGCCCACCGAGATTCCCGTCGCCGTGCCTGCGATGATCAACGTCGCCGCCCCCGCGGCAATCCGATTGCCGCCCAACAGAACCACCAGGATGTGGTACGGCAGCACGAACATGAAAAACGCCAGCAGCCAGACCCACGCGAATCGCATCACGGGTCGAAGCCCGAACAGCACGATGGCCGAACTCAGCACGAACACGTACATCGCGAAGAAGTCGAGCCGCAACAGGTGGAAGTACAGCGCGTAGCGCTGCAGCAGGACACCGTGCAGCAGCAGCGCGAAGACCAAGCCCATGGTCCCGACGATGATGTCGGTCTGTCGGTCGTGAATCGGCAACTCGGTACGGGGGCGCCTGGCCACGCCCTGGGCGGCCAGGATCGCGGCCACCGGAACCATCCACAGGTACCCGTTGAGACCGCCGCCGCGGGTGGTCATCGCGAGGCTGACCAGACTGGGCCAGAACGCGGTGACCGCGAGACCACCGATGAAGGTCCAGCGCAGGGCCACCCGTGTCGACGGGTGGGTGAGGAACGCCGGAATCTCGCGCCGCTGCTCCTGCCGCTCGACCTCGGTGGCTACCGGAGCGGACATGTCAGCTGACCGCCGCCCGCCGCCGACGACGACGCGCCACGAGCAACGCGGCGGCAAGGACGGCGACGACTGCTGCTGCACCGATTGCGGGCCACAGCCACGGCCGAGTCTCCTCGCGCGCCGGTTGCGTCGACTGCGGTGTGCTCGTGCCGACCGCTACGGGTTCCCTGTCCGGCACCGCCACGACGGCGGTTCCGGACAGCCGAGACCACCTCGAACGGCTCTCGTCGAACCAGTTCAGTAGCGAATCAAGTTCCGCCGCTGCGCCGTTGGAGGTAGCGACCAGCACCGGGCGGCCCTTGTCGCCAACCGTTTGAAGTGAGGCGATCTGCTGCCCGGGATCCAGCTGCAGTGTCGTGGCCTCACCGCCGTCCGCGAAGCGCTGGACGTCGAGCGTGCTGTCCGCGCCCGATCCGACCGGGAGGACGATGCCGTCGGAGTCCCAACCGTCGGCCGAGATCACCACGGCCGGTGTCGATGAGGCGAGCGCGTCCCTGGTGGGGACCACGACCGTGTCGAGCGGTAGTGCGCTGAGCGTCTGCAGCCCCTCCACGATGGTCGCGGCGCGCACGGTGTCGGCGAAAGCGTCCTCACCGATTCCGACATCCATCCGGGGCATCAGGGCTTGCGGCAGTGCCTGAAAGTCCGTCGGGGGTGGCGACGCGGCGGTGCTCTGCACGGTCGTCGCGCCATCGATGGTCAGCGTCAGCGGCTGAAACCGCCCGCACGGACCGGTGTCACCTGTGATGTCCACCGCCACATTGAGATTCGTGTAACGCTCCAACGCCTCGTTCGGGACGTTCACCCAGCGGTCGATGGTGCCGCTGGGATCGGTGGCCCACCGGTCGACGGTCTGCCCGCCGACCGACGCCACGACCTGTCCGCCGACGCCGTCGGGAAGCGGCGTATAGAAGCCCTTCAGTTGAACTCGGACGTCGCGAACGGGCCGTCCGAGGCGGGTCTGGTCGAGAGCGACCGACACCTGCGGCTTCAGCGCGGTTGCGTTGACACCGTTCTGGCCGAGGTCGCGGATCGTCGTCGTATCGGGCGGCAGCTGCGGACTGGTCCGGAGCGGACCGGCGACGGCTTTGGACGCGACCGCCAGCCGTGACAGGTCAGCGGTGAGCAGCCGCACCTGATTGGTCAGCTCGTTGCCCGCGCCCGTGATGAACAAGGTAGGGACGTCGACGGCGTTGTCCAACGCCAGCCCCCCCGCGGGGTCCTCGCGCACGACGATCTGGCGTTCGAAGGGACCGGGCGGCGACCCCGGATCGGCAGCACCCGCGGGGATCGGCGCCACGTCGACGTCGAGCCGCTGCTTCCCGTACCGCGCGATGACTGCAGTGGTGAGTCTCAGCGCCGCTTCGGATTCCGTCCGTGACGGCGCAGGCGGAATGAAGATGGTGAGCTTCTGCAGAACCGGCGGCAGGAAGTCAGCGACCGCCCTCGGGGGAATCTCACGGCCGGTGAATCCGACGGTGGCATCGTTCAGCCGCAGCGGGGTCGCGGTGTCCAGCAGGCAGTAACCCTGGGGTGGGATGAGTTGACCGCGAAGCAACACGGTGACGGCGTTGCCGACGACCGCCGCACCGGCGAGAGGGATCGACACCGGCGCTCCGCTGGTGGGCGGCAGGTCTATTCGGGAGACCGTGCGGTTGTCCTGCGTCACGCTGACGGTGCCCGCGGTGACACCGGGTGGAAGTTCGACGACCGCATTCAGCGCGGCGGGCGTCAGGCCCGGCGGCACGGGAAACGTCACGGACTGGGTGCTCTGCAAGCCGTACAACGCGATGTCGGCGTCCCCGCCCATGGCGGCCAAACTCAGCGTCGGCGAATCCGCCAACAATCCCCCGACGCCTGGCGCGGCCGAAGCCACGCCCGCGCAGCTTGTGGCAAACATTAGCACCGCAGCAATTGCGCTGGAAAACGCCCGAAAGACACTCAGCAGTGAGGCTCCCATGGTCGCATGTTAGACAGAAGCGGCGTGTGGCAAACACAAAGCGGGTATTTCGAAATCAAATTTGTATTCACCGGTACCGGGGGTCGGCCTTTCGCACCGAAGATCAGTTGAATTGAAAGTCTGATCGCAGGAACCGATCTGGGGTCGCGAGGCCCCTTTCTCCGCCGAAAACAACAATCCCCCGCACGCAGGCGCGTGAGGGGGATTGTGACTGCAGGTGCAGTGGCTGCTACTTGGCCTTCTCGAGGATCTCGACGAGCCGCCACCGCTTGGTGGCCGACAGCGGACGGGTCTCCATCAGGGACACGCGGTCGCCGATGCCCGCGATACCTTCCTCGTCATGCGCCTTCACCTTGGTGGTGGTGCGGATGATCTTGCCGTAGAGCGGGTGGCGGTTGCGGTCCTCGATCTCCACCACGATCGTCTTCTGCATCTTGTCGCTGACGACGTAGCCGATGCGGGTCTTGCGACGGCCACGCGGCTTCTCGGTGCGCGGCGTGTGCTTCTCGCCGGTCTTGGTTGCTTTGTCTGCCATTACGATTCCTCACCAACGGGTCCGGAGGCCAGACCCAGTTCACGTTCGCGCAGGACGGTGTACACCCGCGCGATCTCCTGACGCACCGTGCGCAGCCGGCGGTTGTTGGCCAGCTGGCCGGTCGCCATCTGGAAGCGCAGATTGAACAGCTCTTCCTTCGACTCGCGCAGTTTGTCGGCCAGCTCGTCGTCGGTCAGCTCGCGCAATTCGCCCGGCGTCACTCCCACTGCCATCAGAAGTGCTCCTCTCGGGTAACGATGCGTGCCTTGATCGGCAGCTTGTGGATCGCGCGGGTGAGTGCGTCCCGCGCCGTCTTCTCATCGGGGTAGCTCAGCTCGAACAGCACGCGGCCCGGCTTGACGTTGGCCACCCACCACTCGGGCGAGCCCTTGCCCGACCCCATACGGGTTTCGGCAGGCTTCTTGGTCAGCGGGCGGTCGGGGAAGATGTTGATCCACACCTTGCCGCCACGCTTGATGTGCCGGTTGATGGCGATACGAGCGGACTCGATCTGCCGGTTGGTGATGTAGGCGTGCTCCAGTGCCTGGATGCCGTAGTCGCCGAAGCTCACCGATGTGCCGCCGCTGGCGACGCCGCGCTGCCGCGGGTGATGTTGCTTGCGGTGCTTGACTTTACGGGGAATCAACATGATCTAGCTCTCCGATGTTTCCGTGCTCGGCGCCTCGGTCGCCGCGCCTGCGGCAGCCTCGGTACCAGCTGCCGCCTCCGCGACCGCGGGTGCCTCTTCGGTGCCAGATGCGGCGCGACCGGCCTCGGTGCTCGTTGCGGTGGTGCCCGATGCGCCGCTGCGACGCGGGCGGGTGCCCGACGGACGCTCGCGACGCGGACGATCGGCACCGGCCGGGGCGGCGGCGGCCAGCTCACGCTTGCCACCGACGATGTCACCCTTGTAGATCCAGACCTTCACACCGATGCGGCCGAAGGTCGTCTTCGCCTCGTACAGGCCGTAGTCGATGTCGGCGCGCAGCGTGTGCAGCGGCACGCGGCCCTCGCGGTAGAACTCCGAGCGGCTCATCTCGGCGCCGCCGAGGCGGCCCGAGCACTGCACGCGGATGCCCTTGACGTTCGGCTGACGCATCGCGGACTGGATGGCCTTGCGCATCGCGCGACGGAACGCCACGCGGTTGCTCAGCTGCTCGGCAACGCCTTGAGCCACCAACTGCGCCTGCGACTCCGGGTTCTTCACCTCGAGGATGTTGAGCTGCACCTGCTTCTTGGTCAGCTTCTCCAGGTCTGCGCGGATGCGGTCGGCCTCCGTGCCGCGGCGGCCGATGACGATGCCCGGCCTGGCGGTGTGGATGTCGACGCGGACCCGGTCACGGGTGCGTTCGATCTCCACATCGGCGATGCCTGCCCGCTCGAGACCGGTGGCCAGCAGCCGGCGGATCGCGACGTCTTCCTTGACGTAATCCTTGTACTGCTTGTCGGCGTACCACCGGGACTTCCAGTCGGTGGTGATACCGAGGCGGAAGCCGTGGGGATTGATCTTCTGGCCCACTACTCTGAGCCCTCCTTCGCTTCGTCAGAAGCTTCAGTCGTCTTGGCTGCCTTCTTGGCGGGTGCCTTCTTGGCGGGAGCTTTTTCGGCGGCCGCCTTGGCGGGTGCCTTCTTCGCGCTGCTCGATGTCGCCGCCGGTGCGGCTCCGGAAGCCTTCTTCGCAGGTGCCGTCGTTTCGGCCTCGGCGGTTGCCTTCGTGGCGGTGCTGGATGTCGCCGCCGGTGCGGCTCCGGGCGACTTCTTCGCCGCAGCGGCCTTGCTCCCCTGCGCACGACGCGCACGCGAGCTGTCGGCCGAAGCGCGTCCACGACGCTCCTCGCGGGTCGCCCTGCTCTCCACGATCACCGTGATGTGGCTGGTGCGCTTGCGGATTCGGAACGCACGTCCCTGCGCGCGAGGCCGGATGCGCTTGGCGGTCGGACCCTCGTCGGCGTAGACGGTGGCGACCACCAGAGTCGAGGGATCGAGTCCCTCGTTGTTCTGCGCGTTGGCCGCGGCGCTCGCAATCACCTTGGCGACCGGCTCACTGGCGGCCTGCGGCGCCCAGCGCAGGATGTCCAGCGCTTCGGTCACGGACTTGCCGCGCACCAGGTCGATGACCCGGCGCGCCTTGGTCGCCGAGACGCGAACGAAGCGAGCCTTCGCCGTCGCGGTCGGGTATTCGGTCTCAACAGAGGTCATCGCCGTTTGGCCTTCCGGTCATCCTTGATGTGACCCTTGAACGTGCGGGTGGGTGCGAACTCGCCGAGCTTGTGTCCGACCATCGCCTCGGTGACGAACACCGGGACGTGCTTGCGGCCGTCGTGCACCGCGAAGGTGTGCCCGATGAAGTCGGGGATGATGGTCGATCGGCGAGACCAGGTCTTGATGACCTGCTTGCTGTTCTTCTCGTTCTGGACGTCGACCTTCTTCAGCAGATGGTCGTCGACGAACGGGCCTTTCTTCAGGCTGCGTGGCATGAGTTAGCTCCTACCGGTGCTTCTTGCCGGTGCGCCGGCGTCGGACGATGAGCTTGTCGCTCGGCTTGTTGGGCTTGCGGGTGCGGCCCTCGGGCTTACCCCACGGGCTGACCGGGTGACGGCCGCCGGAGGTCTTGCCCTCACCACCGCCGTGCGGGTGGTCGACCGGGTTCATGACGACACCGCGGACGGTCGGGCGCTTGCCCTTCCACCGCATACGGCCTGCCTTGCCCCAGTTGATGTTCGCCTGCTCGGCGTTGCCGACCTCACCGACGGTCGCGCGGCAGCGCACGTCGACGCGGCGGATCTCACCACTGGGCATACGCAGGGAGGCGTAGGTGCCTTCCTTACCCAGCAGCTGGATGCCCGCGCCCGCCGACCGGGCCAGCTTGGCTCCGCCGCCCGGCCGCAACTCGACGGCGTGGATGACGGTACCGGCCGGGATGTTGCGCAGCGGCAGGTTGTTGCCGGGCTTGATGTCGGCGTTTGCGCCGGACTCGATGATGTGGCCCTGCTTGAGGCCCTGGGGGGCGATGATGTAGCGCTTCTCGCCATCCAGGTAGTGCAGCAGCGCGATGTTGGCGGTGCGGTTCGGGTCGTACTCGATCTGAGCGACCTTGGCGTTGACACCGTCCTTGTCGTGGCGACGGAAATCGATCACGCGGTAGGCACGCTTGTGGCCACCACCCTTGTGCCGGGTGGTGATTCGACCGTGCGCGTTACGCCCGCCCTTACCGTGCAGCGGCTTGATGAGCGACTTCTCCGGAGTCGAACGAGTGATCTCGGCGAAATCGGAGACGCTCGCACCGCGGCGACCGGGGGTCGTCGGCTTGTACTTGCGAATAGCCATCTTGAAATCTCCCTGCCGGCTAGGCCGGCGCTCCGAACAGATCGATGGGCTTGCTGCCTTCGGCGAGCGTGACGATGGCGCGCTTTGTGCTCTTGCGCGTGCCATAGCCCGCACGGGTGCGCTTGCGCTTGCCCTGACGGTTGGCGGTGTTCACGGACGAGACCTTGACCTTGAAGATCTTCTCGATCGCGATCTTGATCTGCGTCTTGTTCGAGTCCGGGTGAACGATGAACGTGTAGACGTTGTCCTCGATCAACCCGTAGGACTTCTCGGAGATGACCGGCGACAGGATGATGTCGCGCGGATCGGTGATGGTCGCCATCAGGCCGATACCTCCTCAGTCTTTTCCTTGGTGCTCGCGCTGATGTACGAATCCAGCGCCTCGACGCTGAACACCACATCGTCGGCGTGCAGCACGTCGTAGGTGTTGAGCTGGTCCGGCGAAAGCACGTGCACGCCGGGCAGATTCCGCACGCTCAGCGCGCCGGTCTCGTCGCTGCGGCCGATGACGATCAGCACCTGCTTGCCCTCGACCAGCGTGGCGAGGAACGCCTTGGCGCTCTTCGTCGACGGCTTCTGACCCTCGACCAGTTCGGTCACCGCGTGGATGCGACCGTTGCGCGCCCGATCGGACAACGCACCGAGCAGCGCGGCACGGATCATCTTCTTGGGTGTGCGCTCGCTGTAGTCGCGGGGCTTGGGGCCGTGCACGACGCCACCGCCGGTGAACTGCGGTGCACGCGTCGAACCCTGGCGGGCACGACCGGTGCCCTTCTGCCGGTAGGGCTTACGGCCACCGCCGCGGACGTCGCCGCGGGTCTTGGTGGAGTGCGTACCCTGACGGGCCGCCGCGAGCTGCGCGGTCACCACCTGATGCATCAGCGCAATGTTCGGCTCGACGTCGAACAACTCGGCGGGCAGCTCGACGGACCCGTCCGTCTTGCCCGCCGGGGTGCGGACGTCGATCTTCTTGTTCGCCATTACTTCTCGCCTCGCTTGATCGCGCTTCGGACCATCACCAGGCCACCGGTGCGACCGGGGATGGCGCCCTTGATCAGCAACACGCCGTTCTCGGCATCGACCTTGTGCACCAACAGGTTCTGCGTGGTGATGCGGTCGCTACCCATCCGGCCCGACATGCGGGTCCCCTTGAACACACGACCCGGGGTGGCGCAGCCACCGATCGAGCCGGGGCGACGGTGCACGGCCTGCGCGCCGTGGCTGGCGCCCTGGCCACGGAAGCCGTGGCGCTTCATGGTGCCCGCGAAGCCTTTGCCCTTCGAGGTGCCGGTGACGTCGACATAGCTTCCGTCGGCGAAGATCTCGGCGGTCAGCTCCTGGCCGACCTCGAATTCGGCGGCGGCGGTCTCGTCGTCGAGACGCAGCTCCGCGAGGTGCCTACGCGGGTTGACACCCGCGGCGTTGAACTGCCCGGTGACGGGCTTGTTCACCTTGCGCGGGCTGATCTCGCCGTACGCCAGCTGAATTGCGCTGTAGCCGTCGCGCTCCGGGGTGCGGATACGCGTCACGACGTTGGGCCCTGCCTTGACGACCGTGACCGGCACGACTCTGTTGTTCTCGTCGAACACCTGCGTCATACCCATCTTGGTGCCCAAAATGCCTTTTCTAGCCATTGGTTTCGGGTCTCCTACTGGATGTTGACGTCGACACTGGCCGGCAGATCGATGCGCATGAGTGCGTCAACGGTCTTCGGCGTCGGGTCGAGGATGTCGATCAGCCGCTTGTGCGTGCGCATCTCGAAGTGCTCCCGCGAGTCCTTGTACTTATGCGGGGACCGGATGACGCAATACACGTTCTTCTCGGTCGGCAGCGGCACTGGACCCACCACACTGGCGCCGGTACGGGTGACCGTCTCAACGATCTTGCGCGCAGAGGCGTCAATCGCCTCGTGGTCGTAGGCCTTGAGCCTGATGCGGATCTT
>DATEIG010000634.1:0-2374 GCA_035279185.1 Mycobacterium sp. | reverse complement strand
TCTGACCGTGGCGACCATCCCGATGTTCCCGCTCGAGCGTGCGATGCTGCCGGGCGAAGAGCTCCCGCTGCGGATCTTCGAGCCGCGCTACTCCGAACTGGTCGCCGACTGCCTGGCGATGGACGACCCGGCGTTCGGGGTCGTGCTGATCCAGGCAGGCCGCGAGGTGGGCGGCAACGACGCCCGCAGCGACGTCGGCACGCTGGCTCACATCACCGAGGTCGCCGACTTCGGGGATGGCCGCTACCGCCTGAATTGTGTGATGGCCGAACGCATCCGGGTGGTGGAATGGCAGCCCGACAACCCGTACCCGCGGGCGGCGATCGAGATATGGCCCGACGAGCCCGGCGAGAACGTGAGCGCCGACGCGATCCGCGACATCGAGGATTCGATGATCGCGCTGTTCGAGCGGATCGCTTCTGCCCGCGGCGCGGAGGTCAACGGACGCGACATCGTCGCGGGCGCCGACGCGGCACCGGATGCGGCGATGTGGTTGTACGCGTTGACCGCTCGGCTGCCGATGGGCCAGGCCGACCGGTACTCGGTGCTGGCCGCGCCGACGGTCGCCGCGCGGGTGGCGGCGCTGCGCGAGGCCGTCGAGACCGTCAGCGCGCTCGTCGAGTTCCAGCTGTCGGGAGACTAGCCCGCCAATCTCGCTTCCACGAAAGTCGTTCGCGGCGTTGTGTCGTCGTCGACAGAGCGGTTGTACCGCTCCATCAGGTCGGCGGACCCGATGCTCGTCACGTCCCAGCCATGGTCGGTGAACCAGTCGACGACCTCGGTGCGGTCCTCGATGTACCACAGGTCGGCCGCGTCGGGTGTGTCGTCGGGTATGCCGGCTTCCTCGCGCATCTGCCGCATGCGTTCGCGGCGGGTGGCCAGGTACTCCGGGTCGAAGAAGCCTGCACCGAATGCCTCGACCGCGATGCGACTGCCCCTGGCGCTCAGGTCGGTGATGTGCTCGAACAACAGGTCCTGCGCGGCGGCGGGGAGGTACGGCAGCAGACCCTCGGCCGCCCACGCGGTCGGCTCCTCGGGATCGAATCCCGCCTCCCGCAGCGCTTTCGGCCAGTCCTGCCGCAGGTCGACCGGCACCGCCGTGTACCTGGCCGCGGGTTCCAGGCCGCGGCTGCGCAGCGTCTCGCCCTTGAACGCGAGCACCTTCGGCTGGTCGATCTCGTAGACCGTGACGCCGTCGTTCCACGGCAGCCGCCACGCCCTGGCATCCAGACCGGCCGCGAGGATCACGGCCTGGTCGATGCCACGCGCGCCCGCGGCGATGAAGAACTCGTCGAACCACTTGGTGCGCGACGCGGCGTATCCGGCGATCGACCGGATGCGGTCGGCGACGTGGGGTTGCGGCAGTTGCCACCCGCGGTCGACAGCCGCCTCGACGAACATCTCGGCGAACGGGTCGGTGAACAGCGGGCACTGCGACTGCGCCTCCTGCGACCGCGCCCAGGCCACGCCAAGGGCCGTCGCGCCGACACTCTCGGTGATGTCCCAGGAATCGTTGTCGCTTCGCCTCATTCGTCCCGCCCCTGTCGTGTGGATTCGTGCAACTCGTCTCGGGTGAGGCGGTCGTGGATGTTCTGCTCGCGGTAGGCCAGCTGGCCCACCCGGTTGGCGACCACCGGCGCTGTGATCAACGTGAAGATCCCGGTCAGTATCAGCATGCCGACGTCCGCGTGGCCGCGCAGTCGGATCGCCGCGCCGATGAGCACCAGGAGCAGGCCGAGCACCTGCGGTTTGGTCGCGGCGTGCATCCGCGACAGCGTGTCGGGGAAGCGCACGACACCGATCGCGGCGGTGAGGGCCAACGTCGAACCGCTCAGCACGAGGACCGCGGTGACGATGTCGAGCGTGCTCATCGCGGATACCTGCTCTCGCGTCGCTTGTTCGCGTCGGGCACGCGGAACCGCGCGACGCTCACCGAGCCGACGAAGCTGATCAGCGCGAGCGCCGTCAGGGCGTAGGTGACGGTGGTGTCCAGGCTGAACGCCGCCCACGTGCCGATCGCGCACATCGTCACCGCCACCAGCGTGTCCAGTGCGACGAGTCGGTCCAACGTGGTCGGCCCGGCCAGGATCCGGAACATCACGATGGTCGCGGCTGCGGTCAGCATGACGGCCGCGATGACCCAGACGGTCGTCATGCGTCGTGCCCCTCTCCACGAAGCGGGTTTCCAGCAGAGGAAGTGCGAGTAGGCGCCTGCTGGAATTCCGTTTCGCGTTCGAAGGTCGCGATCAACAGGCGCTGCAACTGGTCGACCTGTCCGTAGAAGCGGGCGACGGCCTTGTCGTTGCCGACGTCGATGACGTGGAAGTAGATCAGCCGTCGCTCCTGGTCTATCTCCAACGCCATCGAGCCGGGG
>DATEIG010000633.1:0-8508 GCA_035279185.1 Mycobacterium sp. | reverse complement strand
GATTCCCTTGATGAACGTCAGCGCCGCGAACGTGTGCGCGTAGCTGAACGCACCAGGGTTGCCCATGTACCAGCCCACCGCGCCGGAACCATCGGCGCGCAGGATCGTTCGCAACCGAGTCGCGATGTCGGTCAGCGCCTCGTCCCAGCTGACCGGTTCGAATCCGGTCGGTGTCCGGCGGAGCGGGGCGGTGACGCGGTCGGGGTCGTTGTGGACCTCGGTGAAAGCGATGCCTTTCTGGCAGGCGAAACCGGCAGACAGCGGATGGTCCTTGTCGGGCCGCAGCGCAACCAGCTTGCTGTCCTCGACGGTCGCGATCATGCCGCACAACGGCTCGCAGATGCGGCAAAAGGTCGTCTTGTACTCGGTCACCGACGCCACGTGGACTACGATACTGTAAGAGTTACAGTTGCGATACACTCGCCCGATGAACGACGTCGCCATCATCGGCGTAGGCCTGCACCCGTTCGGTCGGTTCGAAGGCAAGTCAGCGATGGAGATGGGTGTCGACGCCATCGTCGCCGCGGTCCAGGACGCCGGCGTCCAGTGGCGAGACGTGCAGTTCGCGACCGGCGGCAGCTGGACGGTGGCCAACCCCGACGCGATCGTCGGCATGGTGGGACTGTCCGGCATCCCGTTCACCAACGTGTTCAACGCCTGCGCCACCGCGGCGAGCGCGGCGAAGGCGTGCGCGGACGGTATCCGCTTGGGCGACTACGACATCGGCATCGCCATCGGGCTGGACAAGCATCCGCGCGGCGCCTTCACCGAGGATCCGGCGCTGGTCGGCATGCCCAGCTGGTACGCCGAGAACGGCCAGTACCTCACGACGCAGTTCTTCGGAATGAAGGCCAACCGGTACCTGCACGCCCACGGCATCTCACACACCGCCCTGGCCAAGGTGGCCGCCAAGAACTTCCGCAACGGCGCCTTGAACCCGAATGCGTTCCGCCGCAAACCGATCGACGAAGAAGACGTCCTCAACTCGGCGATGCTCAACTATCCCCTCACGCAGTACATGTTCTGCGCGCCCGACGAAGGCGCTGCCGCGGTGGTGATGTGCCGGGCCGACATCGCCCACCGGTACACGTCGAAGCCCGTCTACCTGCGCGCAGTTGAGGTGCGCACCCGCACGTATGGCGCCTATGAGGTCAACACGACGTTCGCACCGGTCGACGAGGTTCCCGCACCGACGGTCTACGCCGCCAAGGCGGCCTTCGAAAAGGCGGGTGTGGCACCGGATGACGTCGACGTGATCCAGCTGCAGGACACCGACGCAGGCGCCGAGATCATCCACATGGCCGAGTGCGGCTTCTGCGAGCACGGCGAGCAGGAGAAGCTGCTCACCGACGGCGCCACCGAGATCGCAGGCACCATGCCCGTCAACACCGACGGTGGGCTGATCGCCAACGGCGAACCCATCGGCGCGTCGGGTCTGCGCCAAATCCACGAGCTGGTGCGGCAATTGCGCGGCGAGGCAGGCGACCGCCAGGTCGCCGGCGAACCGCGCGTCGGCTTCGCCCAGCTCTACGGCGCACCGGGCACCGCTGCGGCGACGATCGTGACACGGTGACCGCGCGAGCAGACACACACGCCCGCGAAACCCAAGGTGCGCCGAGGCCTACGCGTCTGCTCGCGACATGCCGGCGGCCTGCGCGACGTAGAACTGCGCCGCAGCCTTGATCGACTCGGCGGTGGGCCGGGGGTGCCAGCCGAGCTCGCGGGTGGCCTTGCCGTGGTCGGCGGCCGACATCATGTGCAGGAGCCGAACACCGGTGACGTTCATCGACAGGTCGCGCCGGAGCACCCTGCTCGCCGTACCCATGACCCAGCCGACGGCGTAGAGCAGCGCCAGCGGCACGCCGAAACGGGGCGGCTTCGCCCCGGCCGCCGTCGCCGCAGTCGCCAGCATCTCCCGCATGGGCATGAACGATTCGGAGATGATGTAGCGCTCCCCCACCCGCCCGCGGTCGGCGGCGAGAAGGAACGCCTCGGCGACATCTTCGATACCGACGACTTCGGTGGAGACATCCTTGACGTAGACCGGCATCTTGCCGAGCGCCGCGGACTTGATCATCAGCCCTTGATGCGGCTGATAGTCGAGCGGACCATAGGGGTTGGAGACGCACATGGCGACCGCGGGAAGTCCTCGCTCGCGCGCGTACTCCAGCACCATGTCCTCGGCCCGACGGCGCGACTCGATGTAGGCACCTCCGATGTCCGCCCAGTTGAACGGCATGTCCTCCGTTGCCGACTGGCCCTTCTCGGCGATGGCGATGGTGCCGATGGTGCTGCAGAAGACGAAGCGTGAAAGATCGCTCCCCACCGCGACATCGAGTACACCGCGCAGGCTGTCGACGTTCGTCTCGAACAGCGGTGACGGGTCACGCAGGTAGAAGCGGGTGTCGACGACGCAGTAGTACACCACGTCGCGATCGGCCATCGCCGCGCGCAGCGCGTCCACATCACGCAGATCTCCGTACGCCCGTTCGACGTCGAGGTCGTCGATCGCCGCCGTGTTGCTGGACCGGCGCAGATACACCCGCACGTCGTCGCCGCGCTCGACGAGTTTCCTGGTGACGTGCGAGCCGACGAAGCCACTTGCGCCCATCACGAGCGCCTTGCGGCGAACCGTCACGACGCCTTCTTCGACACCGGTGGCGAATAATTCGGCTTGCCGAGCCCGAGCACGTACTGCGCGATCATGTTGCGGAACACCTCGAGCGTCCCGCCGTAGATACCGACGAGCGGCGCGAATCGGTACACGTACTCGGCCGCGCCGTCGTCGGCCGAACCGTCGGTTCCCACCGGCAGAGACGCCGCCGTTCCCAAAATGTCCATCAGATCCGGCGAGATGTCGCGCATCGTCTGTGCGAGCGCCACCCGGCCGAATATGCTCGTCGCCGACAGCGCTGCCTCCATTCGGGCGACGCTGCGGCCCAGGCGATATGCCACCGAGCCGTCGTCGATGAGCCTGGTGCCATCGGGACGCTCTTCGGCCACGACAGCGGCCGCCTTGTCGGCCGCGGTGGCCATGAAACCCGCCTGGTGCATCATGATCGACACGTCGGCCAGCCCGTCGGGTGCGGCTTCGACGGCACCGTGCTCGACGTTGAGCGGCTCGCGCACGACCGTCCAGCCGTCGTTGACGTCGCCGAGGCGGTACTTGTCGTCGACGCGGACGTCGCTGTAGTAGACGATGTTCGTGCGGTCGCCGTCGACGGTGCGAATACCTTGGATCTCGATGCCCGGCGAGTCGAGCGGTACCAGGAACATGGTGAGGCTCTTGTGTTTGGGCGCGTCGGGATCGGTGTTGGTGATGAGGAAGACGTACTGGCAGTTGTGCGCACCGGTGGTGAACATCTTGGAACCGTTGATGACCCAGGAGTCGCCGTCGCGAACCGCGCGGGTCTTGCACGTGGCGACGTCGGAACCGCCCTCGGGCTCGGTGTAGCCCAGGCACAGTCGCACCTGCCCGTTGAACACCCTCGGCATCACTTCGGCCTTGAGTTCGGGCGAGCCGAACTTCTCCACCGACCGCGCGATCATCGCGGTGGTGCCGAATGTCACCCACGGCACGTGTGCACGCCGTTTCTCCAACTGCCAGATGCGGTTGCGCACCCGGTTGAACCCGCCCTCGCTCTCCGGCTTCCACTCCTTGGTGAGATAGCCGGCCTCGCCGAGCGCGAGATGCACACCTTCGTCGAAGTTGTCGCCGGTCTCGCGGTCCCGGCGGATCACGTCCTCGGTGACGAGTTCGCGAAGGAACGCCCGGGATTCATGGAGGAACGCCTCGTCCTCGTCGGACAGTTCAACACGTGAGAAGTCCATCTAGTTCGCTCCCGCCGTCTCGCGCGCCGCAACGATCTCGGCGATGTGCTTCGCACTGGCGCCGGGATCGCCTCCGGCCAGCGCCCAGCCGCGCGCGCGCACCAGATACGCGGTTGCGGCCGCCTCAGCGCTCACCCCGAGCCCGCCCTGCACCTGCACACACATGGTGGCCGCCTTCGACGCCTCCTCGGCCATGAACACGAACGCCGACGGCGCCAACTCCGGCCGCTCGTCGGGTTCGTTGTCGAGGAACCACGCCGCACGCCGCGCCAGGTTGCGGCCGCCCGCGACGGTGATGGCGATGTTGGCGAGCGGATGAGAGATGGCCTGCAGCGTCGAGATCGGAACCCCGAGGGTGTAGCGATGCTTGGCGAACTCCGCCGCGATCGTCATCGTCTCCTCGACGAGGCCGACGAGGGCTGCGCCCATCAGCACACGCCATTCATCCAGCGCCCGTTGGTATTCGGCCAGCGCGGCGGCACCGCTGGCGACGACGGTCCTGCTGTCGGCAGCCGCGGGATCCACCCACGCCATCGGCAGCTTGCCGATGTTGTCGACTCTCACGGGCCGCGTCCCGAATGTCAGCGCGACGATGTCCTCACCGTCGCGCAGCAGGATCTGATCGGCGACCGATCCCGCGGGGATGAGCCGTACCCCGGACACGCTCGCGTGCTGAGGGTCGATCGCCGCCAGCTCCCTTCCCGCGACGACATCGGCGTCCGACGCGCCGAGGCGGGCCAGCAGCCGCGCGGCGACGACATGGTCGATCCACGGCACCGGCGCCAGCGACCGGCCGACCTCCTCGGCGACAAGTGTCAGATCGACCAGCGTCGCGCCATCGCCGCCCGCCGCCTCCGGAAGCGCCATCGTGGTTGCGCCCGTAGCGCACAGCCGCTCCCACAGGCTCTTGTCGAACCCTGTCCCCTCGGCGGCGCGGACGGTTTCGATCGGACAGTGCGTCTTGAAGAACTGCCTGTACGCCTCGAGGATCGCCTGATGATCCTCCGACAGGCTGTAGTCCAGCCTGCGTAGTTCGTACCTATCCATCAGCTGGTCCTGTTCTTTCGAAGAAGAAATCGGCGGCGTTGTTGTGAAGATAGTTGTCCAGCACATCGGCGGGTAGATCCAGCGCCAGCGCCTCGGGGACCACGCGGCGCATCCGCAGCACGGGCCAGTCCGACGCGTAGATCACCTTGTTCTTGCCGCGGGTGCGCATGAAGTGCAGCAGGCTGTCCGGGAGGCGCTTCGGCGACCACGCCGACGTCATCAGCCGCAGGTTCTGGTACTTGATCATCAGCCGGATCGCGACGTCCCACCACGGGTCGGCGCCGTGGATCATGCACAGCTTCAGTTCGGGGAACCGCACGCACACGCGGTCGAGGTGGATCGGGTTCTGCACCTCGCCGGGAATCGGCGGCCCCGGCAGACCCGTGTTGATGCACAGCGGCAGACCCATTTCGGCGCACTTCGTGTACAGCGGGTAATAGACCGCGTCACTGGGCGGGTACTGACCGTCGCCCCAAAAGCTGGGTCCGACAACGGTATACGCAACGGGTAGGTGGGCGACGACGGCGCTGAGCTCGCGAAGCGACGGCATCGGCTTCAAGAGGTTGACCCCGCCCATCGCCAACGCGAACCGGTCGGGTCGCGACTCGACGAACGTGCGGGCGGTGACCGACGGTTTGGCGAGGTTGTCCATCAAAATCGCCTTGGCGACACCCTGCTCGTCCATCTCGTCGAGTAGTTCGGCCATGTCCACGGGCGCGAACATCGACTCGGGACCCTTGAAGTAGTCATCGCGGACCTTCAACATCCAGTTCGGTTGCTGTTCGGTCTCCCCGAAGTGGACATTGACAAGGCAGTCAATTGCGCTGTGCGTCATGTCATCGCCCGCTGTGCGGCCTGGGATTTCGCCCATCGGTAGTCGGCCTTTCCGTTGCCGAGCCTGCGAACCTGCTCGACGCAGATGAACTCCTTGGGGACCTTGAACCGGGCGAGGTGCTCGACGCACGCCGCACGGAGCGACTCGCTGTCGACGTCGATCTCCTGGCGGGTCTGGACGAGTGCGACGATCTCCTGTCCCCACCGCTCGCTGTCGCGCCCGACGACCAGGGCGTCAACCACCCCCTGGCACGCCCGAAGCACCGCCTCGACCTCCTCGACGAACACCTTCTCCCCACCCGTGTTGACGACGAGCGAGTCGCGACCGTACAGACGCAGGGTGCCGTCGGCCTCGAGCGAGGCGCGATCGCCCGAGACCACGACGCGTTGCCCCTCGACGACGGGAAACGTCTTGCGGGTGGCCTCGGCGTCGTCGAAGTAACCGAGCGGGATCCGGCCGGTGCGAACCACCCAGCCGATGTCGGGTTCGCCCGGCGACACGAACCGCGTCAGGTCGCCCGACACCACGGCGCCGCCGTCGCGCAGAACGAAGGTCTCCCGGTGCGAGCCCCGCTGGTTGTGGCCGAATCCCATGTTCCCGGTCTCCGAGGATCCGTAGCCGTTGATGATCGTCAGCTGCGGCAGCTTCTCGAGGAGTGCGCCGACGTGCTTGGGATTGGTTGCCGCGCCGCCTGTTCCGATGGCGTACAGGGCGGACAGCTCGTAATCGGCGCGGTTGAGTTCCTCGACGATCGGGGCCGCATAGGCATCGCCGACCATCGTCATCATGCCAACCTTCTCCCGTTCGGCGGTGCGCAGCACGCTCGCCGGGTCGAACTTGGTGCGGTCGTCGTACAGCACGACCGGCAGGCCCGCGAGGGTCCCCGAGAACACGGTCCACATGCCCGCGGCATGCATCAGCGGGGACACCGCGAACCAGGGTGGGCCGTCGTTGCGGCGCACCTTGTCGTGGATCTCGGTCGGCGAATCGTGATCGGCACCGACCATCGAGGAGACGTAGGTGTCGCTCTGGCGCCACAGCACACCTTTGGGCCTGCCGGTGGTGCCGCCGGTGCAGTACATGATCAGGTCGTCGGGCGAACCGGTGATCCGGCGATCCAGGTCTCCCTGCGCCACAGCGTCGTCCAGATCGACGGAGCCCGTGAGGGCCGGGATGTCACTGCCGTCGTCGACGGCGATGAGCAGATCGGCACCGAGCGACGCCAGCACGTCGGCGAACTTGGCGCCGTGGGAACGGTGGTAGATGACCGCGCGCGGTTTGACGTAGGCGAGGAGGTCGGCGACCTCGCGAGGCGTGTAGTGATGGTTGACGTTCACCGGGACCGTGCGGGCCTTCAGGCAGCCCACCACCGCCTCGGGGTAGCGGTCGTTGAACATGATCAACGCGATCCGATCCTGGCCGCACTCCCAGTTGTCCAACCCGTCGCGGTCGCGGTGTGCGCCGAACCCCCTGTCGGCGAGGAAGTTCGCCAGGCGGCGGGTGCGAAGAGCCATGTCGCCGTAGGTGGTACGCCGGTCACCGCACACCGTCATGGTGCGGTCCGGAATGACGTCGGCGATGGTGTCGACGACGTCGCCGATGGTCCACTCCATCGCTATGCGGCCGGTACGTGCGCGCCGAGCAGTCCCAGCGCGTTGTCCCGCATCACTTTTCGGGTGTCCTCCGCGCTGAACTCAGGGAACTGCGGGATGTCAGCGGTGAACGACATCGGGTCGGCCAGGCCCTCACCGTGCGGCCAGTCCGAGCCGAACAGGATCTTGTCGACGCCGATGGTCTCGGCGAGCATTTTCACGTCGTCCTCGTAGTACGGCGCAATCCAGACGTTGTTGCGCAGCTGTTCGACCGGGTCTTCCCTGTAGTGGTACGGCGCGGTGTTCGCGGACTTCTTCAGCCGCTTGATCAGGCGGTACACGAAGTAGGAGCCGTTCTCGATGCTGGCCACCTTCAGCTTCGGGTGGCGGGTGAAAACCTGGTGGACGATCATCGACGCCATCGAGTCGTGGATGGCGCGGTCGTCGAGCAAAACCTGGTCGAGCGGGTCCTTCTTGCCGAACCCCTCGAACGTCGCCTTGCCGCCCCACAGCGCCGCGATCGCGAGGTAGCCGCTGTCGGACAGGTGGAAGACAACAGGGACGCCGGCCTCGGCGAGCCGGGCCCACACGGGATCGTGGACCGGATCACCCAGCGAGCGCGGCTTGACGACACCGGGCACGGGCGCGGGCCGGACGCAGACGATCTTGGCGCCGCGGCTCAGCACGAACTCCACTTCCTCGACGGCTTTGTCCGGATCGGCCAGCGAGACGATCGGCGCGGAGAGGAATCGGTGGTCGGGCCGGTCGAAGCCCCAGTCCTCGTCGAGCCACAGGTTGAATGCGTGCACCGAGGCCATCGTCGCCTCGATGTCGTGTTTGAGCGCCTCCTCGACGCCGCACGCGAAAGTCGGCAGCATGAACACGGTTTCGAGGCGTTGCCGGTCGAGCACCTTGAGCCGGGCGTCCCGGTTCTGGTACTCGGGATGATCACCGAGGCGATCCACCTTCATCAGCGAGGCCGGGTCGACGCCCTCGGGAATCTCCCCGCGGAACAGCAGATCCAGGCAACCCGGTTCGATGATCGGGTCGAAGGTCGGATTCGGGATGAAGTGGTTGACCGTCCCGCCCATCACGGCCAGCGTGCGTTTACCGTCCTGCACCATCTGCACACCGCGACTGCGGAATTCCTTGGGCAGGTGCCGGGTGAACGCGTCGACCGGTTCGTAGTAGTGGTTGTCGACG